>CAUPZK010000013.1:0-49687 GCA_963515835.1 uncultured Aggregatibacter sp. | reverse complement strand
TTCTTTCTCCGGCAAACGGTGATCCGATTATCGTTCCATCACAAGACGTGGTGTTGGGTCTTTACTACATGACTCGTGAAAAAGTGAACGGTAAAGGTGAAGGCATGTTATTGCAAGACCCACGCGAAGCAGAAAAAGCCTATCGTACCGGTCAAGCAGAATTGCATTCTCGTGTGAAAGTACGTATTACCGAATATGTGAAAAATGAAGCCGGTGAGTTTGAAGCAAAAACAACCTTGACTGACACGACCATCGGTCGCGCGATTTTATGGATGATCGCGCCGAAAGGAATGCCGTTTAGCTTGTTTAACCAAACTCTTGGCAAAAAAGCGATTTCTAAGTTAATTAACGAAAGCTATCGTCGTTTAGGCTTGAAAGCCAGTGTGATGTTTGCTGACCACATTATGTATACCGGTTTTGCTTATGCGGCACGTTCCGGTTCTTCCGTTGGTATCGATGATATGGTGATTCCGGCGAAGAAATATGAAATTATTTCTGCCGCGGAAGAAGAAGTGGCTGAAATTCAGGAACAATTCCAATCCGGTCTTGTGACTGCCGGTGAGCGCTATAACAAAGTGATCGATATTTGGGCTGCTGCCAACGAACGTGTGGCGAAAGCTATGATGGAAAATCTTTCTACGGAAGAAGTGATGAACCGTGAAGGTAAACCGGAAAAACAAGCTTCTTTCAACAGCATCTTTATGATGGCAGATTCCGGTGCGCGTGGTTCTGCAGCACAGATTCGTCAGTTAGCCGGTATGCGTGGTTTGATGGCACGTCCGGATGGTTCCATTATCGAAACGCCAATTACCGCGAACTTCCGTGAAGGTTTGAACGTTTTACAATACTTTATTTCTACCCACGGTGCGCGTAAAGGTTTGGCGGATACCGCGTTGAAAACAGCGAACTCCGGTTACTTAACTCGTCGTTTGGTTGACGTCGCACAAGACCTCGTTATCGTAGAAGATGACTGTGGTACACACGAAGGTATCGTGATGACCCCGTTAATTGAGGGTGGCGATGAGAAAGTGCCTCTACGCGAACAAGTTTTAGGTCGTGTTGCGGCAGAAGACATCTTAAAACCAGGTACAGAAGAAGTATTAATTCCACGCAATACCTTATTAGATGAAAAATTGTGTGATGTATTAGATGAAAACTCTGTAGACAGCGTGAAAGTCCGTTCTGTTGTAACCTGTAATACCGACTTTGGTGTCTGTGCGAAATGTTACGGTCGTGACTTAGCGCGCGGTCACTTGATTAACCAAGGTGAAGCTGTGGGGGTTATTGCGGCACAATCTATCGGTGAGCCGGGAACACAGTTAACCATGCGTACGTTCCACATTGGTGGTGCGGCATCTGCAGCAGCCAAAGAGTCTAGCGTACAAGTGAAAAACAACGGTACATTGCGTTTAGCCAATGCAAAATTCGTTACAAATAACGAAGGCAAATTGGTGTTAACGTCTCGTAATACCGAATTAACCGTTGTGGATACTTTCGGTCGTACTAAAGAGCACTATAAAGTGCCGTACGGCGCGATTCTAAACAAAGGCGATCACCAAGAGGTGAATGCCGGTGAAACCATCGCCAACTGGGATCCGCATACTATGCCGGTTATCTCTGAAGTGAGCGGTTTTGTGAAATTCGTGGATATCGTGGACGGCTTAACCGTCACCCGTCAAACCGATGAATTAACCGGTCTTTCTTCTATCGTGGTGCAAGATGTGGGTGAACGTGCAACCGCAGGTAAAGACTTACGTCCGGCAATCAAATTGGTAGATGACAAAGGCAACGATGTTGTTGTTCCGGGTACTGACGTAGTGGCGCAATACTTCTTACCAAGTAAAGCTATCGTGACCTTAGATGACGGCGCAGAAGTGCATATCGGTGATCCGTTAGCACGTATTCCGCAAGAATCTGTGGGAACGAAAGATATTACCGGTGGTCTTCCACGCGTGGCAGACTTGTTTGAAGCGCGTAAGCCGAAAGAGCCGGCTATTTTGGCGGAAATCTCCGGTATCGTGTCCTTCGGTAAAGAAACCAAAGGTAAACGTCGCTTGTTGATTACTCCGGCAGAAGGCGAAGTGTACGAAGAAATGATTCCAAAATGGCGTCAATTGAACGTATTCGAAGGTGAAATGGTTGAACGCGGTGATTTAATCTCCGATGGTGCGGAAACGCCACATGACATCTTACGTTTACGCGGTGTACACGCGGTAACCGAATATATCGTGAATGAAGTCCAAGAAGTTTACCGCTTACAAGGGGTAAAAATTAACGATAAACACATCGAAGTGATCGTGCGCCAAATGTTACGTAAAGCGATTATCACTAAAGCCTACGATTCCGAATTCCTTGAAGGGGAACAAGTGGAAGTAGCACGCGTGAAAATCGTTAACCGTAAACGTGAAGCAGAAGGCAAACCGCTGGTGGAATTTGAACGCGAATTATTGGGTATTACCAAAGCGTCCTTGGCCACCGAGTCCTTCATCTCTGCGGCCTCCTTCCAAGAAACCACTCGTGTGTTAACGGAAGCGGCAGTGGCAGGTAAGCGTGATGAATTACGCGGATTGAAAGAAAACGTCATCGTAGGTCGTTTGATTCCGGCAGGTACCGGTTTTGCGTATCACCAAAATCGTCATAAAAATGCGTCAGTTATCGCAGATGAAGAGGTGCCGGTAAGACTATCGGCGATGGATGAAGAAGAGATTGCTTCTGAATTCGTCATGACCTCTGAAGATGCCGAGGCCAGTTTAGCTGAAATGTTAAATATGGTAGAGGAAGACGATCACGCAGAATAATGTTTCTGCAATAAGAAACCCGAGCAAAGTCTCGGGTTTTTTTATGGGGATCATTCGCTAAATGAACAAATACCTTTTATAATGACCGCACTTTTTTCTTCTCGGAACCACAAAGTGCGGTAGAAAATAGACGTATTTTCTGCGTATTGCAACAGGTGTTAAAAATGAAACGAATTGAGCCTGACAAACGGGGCTTTTGGCTTTTTACGCAAGCGTCATCGATTCATTGGGTGGATGGTAAACTTCCTTTTGGTCGTGCTGATGAGTTAGGATTAACCGGACTTCATGCCACGTGTATTGGCGATTGGGCAGGACAACTCCTGTATTTGGTGGAATCCCAAACGGATGATGGGCGTGCGTATTTTTCCTTGCGTGATCAGCTATCATTGCCGTTGGAACAATTTAATTTGCTCAGCCGTGGCGTGGAGCTCAATCATTTTTACCAAACGCATCAATTTTGCGGCAAGTGCGGTGGCAAAACAGAACAAATGTCGGATGAATGGGCGGTACAATGCCAAGCTTGCGGCTTTCGCACTTATCCTGTCATTTGCCCATCCATTATTGTTGCTGTTCGGCGTGGTTCACAAATTTTGTTAGCAAATCATAGTCGCCATAAAGGCGGTATGTACACAACGCTGGCAGGCTTTGTGGAAGTGGGGGAAACCTTTGAGGAAGCCGTGCGGCGAGAAGTTTTCGAAGAAACCCATATTCATGTGCAAAATTTACGCTACTTTGGTAGCCAACCTTGGGCATTTCCCAATTCGCAAATGGTCGGGTTTTTAGCCGATTACGTCGGCGGTGAGATTCAAATTCAGCCGGAAGAAATTCATGACGCGCAATGGTTTGATTATGACCAGCCGTTACCTGAGCTGCCGCCCCATGGCACGATTGCGCGCAAACTTATTGAAGCAACACTGGCATTGTGTCAACAACATCATAATAACGAGAGATTTTATGACCACATTAAAAAATGACCGCTATTTAAGAGCCCTTTTACGTCAACCTGTGGATATGACGCCGATTTGGATGATGCGCCAAGCCGGGCGGTATTTGCCGGAATATAAAGCCACCCGTGCGCAAGCCGGTGATTTTATGTCCTTGTGTCGCAATGCAGATTTAGCCTGTGAAGTGACATTACAACCGTTGCGCCGTTATGCATTAGATGCGGCAATTTTATTTTCCGATATTTTAACGATTCCCGATGCCATGGGGCTTGGCTTAAGTTTTGGCGCCGGTGAGGGGCCAAAATTTGAACGGGTTATCGACAGCAAAAGTGCGGTGGAAAATTTACCTATTCCGGATCCGGAGCAAGAACTGCAATATGTGATGAATGCGGTACGCACGATTCGTCGTGAACTCAATGGTGACGTGCCACTTATCGGCTTTTCCGGGAGTCCGTGGACATTGGCTACTTACATGGTGGAAGGCGGTTCTTCTAAAGCCTTTACGAAAATTAAAAAAATGCTGTATAGCGAACCGCACTTATTGCACGCCTTGTTAGATAAACTGGCTGACAGCGTGATTCTTTATTTGAATGCGCAAATTAAAGCCGGTGCGCAGGCGGTTATGGTGTTTGATACGTGGGGCGGCGTGTTGGCGCATCGTGAGTATCCGGAGTTTTCTTTGCGTTATATGCACAAAATCGTGGACGGTTTGATTCGTGAACATGAAGGACGCCGTGTGCCGGTTACCTTATTTACCAAAGGCGGTGGATTATGGTTAGAAGCTATTGCCGATACAGGTTGTGATGCCGTGGGATTAGATTGGACGGTGGATATTGCGGAGGCACGTCGTCGCGTTGGGCATAAAGTGGCATTGCAAGGCAATATGGATCCAAGTGTGCTCTATGCGCCAGCCGGTCGAATTGAAGAGGAAGTGCGGTCGATTTTGGCCGCGTTTAGTGAAGGGAGCGGCCATGTATTTAATCTTGGTCATGGCATTCATCAGGACGTGCCGGAAGAAAGCCCGAAAGTGTTGGTGGATGCGGTACACCAACTATCCAAGCCTTATCATCTCTAAAGTGCGGTAAAAATAATATGCGAAATCCGATTCATAAACGTTTAGAAAATCTCGCCACTTGGCAGCATTTAACTTTTATGGCGTGCCTATGCGAACGAATGTATCCCAACTATCATTTGTTTTGCGAAATCACAGAACAACCACAAAACGCCAAGGTGTATCACAATATTTTGAATTTGGTGTGGGAATATTTAACGGTTAAAGAGGCCAACATTAATTTTGAAAATCAGTTAGAAAAACTGGAAAACATTATTCCGGATGTGAATGACTATGATTTTTACGGTGTTGTGCCGGCATTAGATGCTTGTGAAGGGCTGGCGGAAGTGTTGCATACCATCATTGCCGGCGCGTCATTGGAGCAAGCGGTGAAAGTGAGTCAACTGTCATTGGGAACGGTGGCTGATTTATTAGTCGAGCAAAATGGGCGTGAATTATCCGAAGTAGAATTAAAGGAAACGGAAGAAATTCAGCAGGAATTAGACGTGCAATGGCAAATTTATCGTACATTAAAAGAGGCAGAAAAATACAGCATTGAATTGATTTCTGACTTGAAAAATGAGTTACGTGAGGTGGGGATCTCAAATATTTGTATAAAAATTAATCAATAGTGTGATTTTTTCCACAAATTTTAAAAATCCTGCTTTGTTTTCAAGGCAACTTAGATTAAGCTTTGCCTGCACTCACTGCAGTGATTCTGGTTTATTGAATAAGATATCTTAAAATACTTATTCAGCCACTGTTAAATTTCTTAAAAAGAAGGTACTAATCCATGAACAAAACAGACTTAATTGATGCTATTGCAAGCGCCGCTGAATTAAATAAAAAACAAGCTAAAGCAGCTTTAGAAGCAACTTTAGACGCAATTACCGGTAGTTTGAAAAAAGGTGAAGCTGTACAATTAATCGGTTTCGGTACATTTAAAGTAAATGCGCGTAAAGCTCGTACTGGTCGTAACCCACAAACCGGTGCAGAAATTAAAATTGCTGCTTCTAAAGTGCCAGCATTCGTTTCTGGCAAAGCATTAAAAGATGCTGTTAAATAAT
Source organism: uncultured Aggregatibacter sp. (assembly GCA_963515835.1). Lineage (GTDB taxonomy): Bacteria > Pseudomonadota > Gammaproteobacteria > Enterobacterales > Pasteurellaceae > Aggregatibacter. Next base: position 43,827 of record CAUPZK010000013.1, on the reverse strand, counting down.
TAGTTCTGATATTTAATCTTCAAACCCTGTTTCCTGTAAACAGGGTTTTTTGTTGTCTATCTTTTTATTTACATCCTTCCTAAATCGCTATAAACTTTCGAACCGAAATTTAACGGGAACTATTTTGGTTTGGAAATGACTAAACGACACATTCAGCCTCGCAATACCCAACAACGTCGTCATGGCATCATGCAATTATTGCTGGAGCGTGGGGAAGTTAGCGTTGATCAGCTTGTTCAGTTGTTTGATACTTCGGAAGTCACGATTCGTAAAGACTTAACGGTATTAGAAAATAACGGTTTCTTAGTGCGTCGTTACGGTGGTGCGATCTTAATGCCGCAAGAACTCATTGAGGACGAACAGGAAGATTTTCTTTCGGAACGAAAGTTGTCCATTGCTAAACGGGCAGCCGAACGTATTTTAGATCACAACCGTATTATTATTGATAGCGGCACGACCACGGCGGCATTGATTAAACAGTTGAACAACAAGCAAGGGTTGGTGGTGATGACCAATTCTATGTATGTAGCGAACGAGCTGCGTTCTCTCGAAAATGAGCCAACGTTGTTAATGACCGGTGGCACATGGGATAAGGCTTCTGAGTCTTTTCAAGGCAAAGTGGCCGAGCAAGTATTGCGTTCCTATAACTTTGACCAGCTGTTTATCGGTGCCGATGGAATTGATTTTGATCGTGGAACGACCACATTCAACGAATTGGTTGGCTTAAGCCAAGTGATGGCGGATGTGGCGCGCGAAGTGATTGTGATGGTGGAATCTCAAAAGATTGGGCGAAAGATGCCTAATGTTGAATTGGTATGGCAGCAAATTGATGTATTGATTACCGATAATTTGTTGTCGGAAGACAGTAAAAAACACATTGAAGCCCATGGCGTAGACGTCATTTGTGCTTAAAAGTGCGGTTATTTTAAATAATGTTTTTTTAGCTTATTTCAGGAGAGCAAAAAGTTATGTGTGGAATTGTTGGTGCCGTCGCACAACGTGATGTGGCAGAAATTTTAATTAATGGATTACATCGCCTTGAATACCGTGGTTATGACTCCGCAGGATTGGCAGTGGTCAATTTACAACATGAATTACAACGTGTACGTTGCTTAGGCAAAGTGAAAGCGTTGAATGAGGCAGTGGAAAAATCCCCACTTATCGGTGGCACCGGCATTGCGCACACCCGTTGGGCTACCCACGGTGCACCTTCCGAAGATAACGCACACCCCCACGTTTCCGGTAATTTTGCGGTGGTGCATAACGGCATTATCGAAAACTATGAAGAATTGCGTGCGTTGTTGAAAGCGCGTGGTTATGTGTTTACCTCCCAAACAGATACGGAAGTCATTGCGCATTTGGTGGAGTGGGAAATGCGCAGCGCAGGCAGTTTATTGGAAGCCGTGCAGAATGTTGTAAAACAATTAACCGGTGCCTATGGTATGGTCGTGATGGATCGTATGCATCCGGAACATCTTGTGGCAGCGCGCTCCGGCAGCCCATTGGTGATCGGTTTGGGCATCGGCGAAAACTTCCTTGCTTCTGACCAACTTGCTTTGTTAAGCGTTACCCGCCGTTTTATTTTCTTAGAAGAGGGCGACATTGCAGAAATTACTCGCCGTTCAGTGGATATTTACGATCGCGATGGTCATAAAGTCGAGCGTGAGGCGCATGATTCCAATTTAGAAAACGATGCGGCGGAAAAAGGCAAACACCGCCACTTCATGCAAAAAGAAATTTACGAACAACCGACCGCACTTATCAACACGATGGAAGGTCGTGTAACCCACAACAACGTGGTGGTGGATGCGATCGGTAACGGCGCGAAAGACATTCTCGAAAAAGTGGAACACATTCAAATTGTGGCTTGTGGTACATCTTACAATTCCGGGATGGTGTCTCGTTATTGGTTTGAAAGCGTGGCCGGCGTGAGCTGTGATGTGGAAATTGCCTCTGAATTTCGTTACCGCAAATTTGTAGTACGCCCAAACAGTTTATTGATTACGATTTCCCAATCCGGTGAAACGGCGGATACCCTAGCAGCCTTACGTTTAGCGAAAGAAAAAGGCTATATGGCGGCGATGACGATTTGTAACGTAGCCGGCTCGTCCCTCGTGCGCGAATCGGATCTGGCATTCATGACCCGCGCCGGCGTGGAAATCGGGGTGGCCTCCACCAAAGCCTTTACAACGCAATTAGCCGCATTGTTAATGTTAGTCGTGGCGGTTGGTAAAGCCAAACAGACCCTTTCCACTGAGAAAGAACAGGAAATTGTGAAAGCATTGCAAGCGTTGCCGGCGGAGATTGAAAAGGCTTTAGCGTTCGATAAACACATTGAAACCTTGGCGGAAGATTTTGCCGAAAAGAACCATGCGTTATTTTTAGGTCGTGGCGAGTTCTACCCCATTGCGATGGAGGCCTCGTTAAAGTTAAAAGAAATTTCCTACATTCACGCAGAAGCCTATGCCGCCGGTGAGCTAAAACACGGTCCGTTAGCCTTAATTGATGCCGATATGCCGGTGATTGTGGTCGCACCAAACAATGAATTGCTGGAAAAAATCAAATCCAACATAGAAGAAGTGCGCGCCCGTGGCGGGCAATTGTATGTGTTTGCCGATAAAGAGGCCGGTTTTAGTGAGGCGGAAGGCATGAAAATCATCACTATGCCAACGGTAAATGATATTACCGCACCGATTTATTACACCGTGCCGATGCAGCTGTTGGCTTATCACATTGCCCTGATTAAAGGCACCGATGTGGATCAGCCTCGTAACTTGGCGAAGGCGGTTACCGTGGAATAATCTCTCAAAACGCCTGAAATTCTGACCGCACTTTGAATGATAAAATCAAAGTGCGGTCTTTTTTTCCTCAAATTTTAAATAATCCGATACCGTAAGAATCGATAAGATTTGCGGGCTTTGGGGAATATCCACATGATGGCGGCTTTCAATAAACCAATGCGTTTCCAAGCCGGAAAGTCGAACATATATTTTGCTGAAATCAGTTGCAAATTATTTGCCCAATGCTCCATTTCATGATCATTATCGCAACCATAATCAAACTGTGCCCGCATATGTTTTATTACGTCATGATGTTTTTTCGAATTGCGGCTCATCCAAGTGCTACCGATATCAAAAGCGATTTCACCACCGCTAAAACGGGTGGCTAAATCTTTAAATAGCTTTTTTACTAGTGCTTCATTGAAATACATCAATACGCCTTCGATAACAAATAAAAACGAAGCATACGGGTATCGTGTTTTTAATCCGTCCATCCAATCCGTTTCAAAAGCTGAAGCGGACAATAAAATTTCGTTTTCCGCCGGAGGCATCATTTGCTTGCGTAATGCAATGACATCAGGCAAATCCAGTTCATAGAACGGAATGTTTTTGCCGATATCACCAACACGTTCGCATCGTGCGTCTAACCCGCAGCCGATTATGACAATAATCGGTTGTTGATGGTGTTGAATAAAGTCTTTAGTCACGTTATCCAGATATGTAGCGCGAATTGCTGAACCGACGGAACTGTGCACGGTAGTATCAAATTTATTGAAATCATAATCGATTTGCGGTACTAGACGCAGAGCCGATTCATCATGAATAATCGGATCGGGTTTTAATGATTCTTGATAACGCATATATAGCGGAATAAGCAGGGTTTCACTGACCGCATCTTGAATTTGAAACATAGTTACTCCTTATGTTTATCACTGCTTGTTTGCAGTAAAATAAAGCTATGGCGGGCAGTACGACGTAAACTGCCGTCGAGGGAAAGCTGTTTCTCTTTAATAGTCATGATTATAGATGAGAATTATTCTTAATTAAAGACTGGGTAATGAAGGGTGAAAAACATTAAAAAAATGACCGCACTTTTTAAGTGAATATTGTCAGTGAATATTAAAAAGTGCGGTACTTTTTTCGGAGGAATTTTATTTCTTAAATGCGCCTAAAATTCCTCGCATAATTTGTTTGGTGATTTGGCTGCGGATGTTGCGTCCTACGGCTTTGGCGACACCGCTGACTAATTCTTCCGTCACGGTTAATTGCTCACCGCGTTTTTTCGTACCGAAAATCATACGGCTAAGGCTACCCATAATGCCGTTTTCTTCTTCCTGCTTGGCTTGTTCTGCTTGTTTTTGCGCCACAGCGGCTAAATCCGCTTGTTGGTTTAACACTTCAAAAGCAGATTCGTTATCCACGTAATCTTTATAGAAAGCGTATAAATCGTCGTCTTTCACCCAAGCGGTGCGCTGTTCGGCAGTAATTGGCGCGAGTTGGCTTTTCGGTGGGAAAATGTAAGCAATCTCCACCGGTGTTGGCATGCCTTTTTCATCTAAGAACGAGACTAATGCCTGGCCTACGCCGAGTGTTGAAATGGTTTCAACCACATTAATGTTCGGGTTAGAACGGAAGGTTTCCGCGGCTGATTTCACGGCCTTTTGATCGCGCGGTGTAAAGGCGCGCAAGGCGTGTTGTACGCGGTTGCCTAATTGACCGAGCACGGTGTCCGGTAAATCCAATGGGTTTTGGGTCACGAAATAAATGCCCACGCCTTTAGAACGAATCAAACGCACGACCTGCTCTACTTTATCCACCAATACGCTTGGTGCACCGTCAAACAGTAAATGTGCTTCGTCAAAGAACATCACGAATTTCGGTTTGTCGGGATCGCCCACTTCCGGCAATTGTTCAAACAATTCTGCCATTAACCAAAGCAAGAACGCGCTGTACATGCGTGGGGAGTTAATTAATTTTTCCGAGTTAAGCACATTGATGACGCCGCGGCCGTCACGGGTTTGTAACCAGTCATCTAAGTTAAGTGCCGGTTCACCGAATAAATTTGCCGCGCCTTCGTTTTCTAAGGTTAATAAGGCACGTTGAATGGCGCCAACGCTGGCGGCGGACACGTTGCCATATTCCACTTGGAAGGTTTTGGCATTTTCCGCCACATATTTCAACATCGCACGCAGGTCTTTTAAGTCGATAAGCAATAAGCCTTTGTCATCCGCTACACGGAACACGAGGTTAAGCAAGCCTTCTTGCGTCGTGTTGAGGTTTAATAAACGGGAGAGCAACAACGGCCCCATTTCGGAAATGGTGGTTCGGAGCGGAATGCCGGTTTCGCCGAACACATCCCAGAAGGAGACTGGGTAGCCGCTCAAATAGCTTTCACCGCCTAAATTGAATTGTTCAATACGCTCAGCAATTTTGCCTTGCATCACACCCGGCTGTACTAAGCCGGAAAGGTCGCCTTTCACATCCACTAAAAACACCGGCACACCGTCGTCACTAAAGGCTTCCGCCATTTTGCGTAATGTCACGGTTTTCCCTGTACCGGTGGCGCCGGCAATTAAACCGTGGCGGTTGGCCATTTTCGCGGTAATACCAAGTTGTTGGTTTTGGCTGGTTTGGGCGAGTAAATATTGCATATTTTCATTCCTAATTGATTACGTATTAAGCGAGGCATGATATTTAAAAAACACAGTGCGGTCAAAAATTTCAGTGTTTTTACGTTATAATCTGCCACATTTTATTAGCTTATTAATTTATTAGTGCAATTTGGAGTGAGGTATGTCAAAGGCTGAAGTTTTAATCATAAAAATTGGGGAAGTTGCACAATTGACCTTTGCCGATGGATCGCAATATGAAAGTGCGATTCGTAAGCAGCCGGTCGCGTCGGTAAAAATTCATGCGTTGGGGGCAGAAGGCAATGATGTTGGGTTAAAAGCGCATCACGGCGGGCCGGATAAAGCCTTATTTTTTATGTCTGACGTGTCTTTTCCGGCATTAAATGCCTTGTTAGGCGAAAATTTTACTTACGATAATACGGCAATTTATGGCGAAAATTTTGTGGTATCGGGATTTAATGAAGATTCTGTGTGCGTGGGCGATCGATTTAAAATCGGTTCGGTGCTATTGGAAGTATCTCAACCGCGTAAACCTTGCGAACGGTTGTCAAAAAATACCGAAAATGAAAATACGCAGAAAATTGTGCATCAATCAGGTTGGACGGGCTGGTATGTTCGCGTAATTGAAACCGGCGAGATTCACAAGGGCGATGAGATAATTTTGCAACAGCGTCCGTATCCGCAATTTACCATTCGTTATTTAAATCGTTTATTATCCGATAAACCGAGCATGGCGGAATTGGAACAAGCCCTGGCTATTGAAGAATTAGCCCCGGCATTTAAGCGTTCGTTAAATTCAAAACTGATGAAATTACAAGAAAAACAGAGCTAAATATGGCCGAACTTTTAGATTCAGCTTGCCCTTGTCAATCGAATAAATCTTACGAAGATTGTTGTGGGCGTTTTCATACACATACGCAATTTCCGGAAACCGCCGAGCAACTCATGCGTTCCCGTTATGCCGCTTATGTACTGAAAAATGTGCCTTATATTGTGGACACTACCGTGCCGAGTCAACAGGCGTTACTCAACGTACAAGCCATTCAAGCTTGGGCAGAAAATACCCAATGGCTTGGTTTGCAGATTTTAAAGACAGAGACGTTGAGCAAGTTCCAAAGTGCGGTGGAATTTAACGCCGTTTTTCAAGGGGAGGAAGGGGAGCAGACGCATCATGAACGGTCAATTTTTGTGAAAATTGATGATCGTTGGTATTTTGTCGATCCAACTGTGCCACTGCCGACGATGAAACAACCTTGCGTGTGCGGTTCCGGCAAAAAATTTAAGCATTGTTGCGGAGGCTTTTTATGAGTGAGTGGAAAACGTTTGGTACGATCTTTTGGCAGCGATTTAATCAGAATAAATTGACCCAAGCCGCCGGTTATTTAACGTACAGCACCATGCTTGCCATTGTGCCGTTGATTATGGTGGTGTTTTCTATTTTCTCGGCATTTCCGGTGTTTAACGAAGTAACGGGAGCATTGAAAGCGTTTATTTTTACCAATTTTGCTCCATCGGCAAGTGACATGGTGGGACAGTACATTGATGAATTTGTGAATAATTCTAAAAAAATGAGTGCGGTGGGGATTATCAGCTTGATCGTCGTGGCGCTGATGTTGATTAATTCTATCGATCGCACATTAAACAGTATTTGGCATGATACTGAAACGCGACCAATTTTTACGTCTTTTGCGATTTATTGGTTGATTCTGACGCTTGGCCCGCTGTTAGTGGGTGTCAGTATCGCTGCCAGCACTTATGTTAAAGCCATGTTTGAGAGCGCAGCCAATTTTTCTTTTGGACTGAAACTGTTAAGTTTTGTGCCGTTTTTATCCACGTGGTTTATTTTCACGATGATTTATATGGTGGTGCCGAATAAAAAAGTCAGCATCAAACATTCTGCTGCCGGTGCGTTGATTGCCGCGGTGTTTTTCACCTTGGGTAAGCAAGCGTTTGCTTGGTACATCGTGACGTTTCCCTCTTATCAATTAATTTATGGCGCGATGGCCACCCTGCCAATTATGTTGCTGTGGATTCAGTTAAGCTGGACGGTTGTGTTGCTCGGCGCGCAATTAGCGGCAGTGTTGGCGGAAGTGCAGTCGAAAAAAATGATGAATTTAGAACAAAGTGAGGAAACAAAATGATCGCATTAATTCAGCGCGTCTCCAGTGCAAAAGTGGAAGTTGACGGTGAAATCGTTGGGCAAATTGGCAAAGGTCTGCTGGTGCTGTTAGGCGTGGAAAAGGATGACGACCGACAAAAAGCAGATAAGTTGGCGGAGAAAGTCCTGAATTATCGTGTTTTCAGCGATGCAGATGACAAGATGAATTTGAACGTGCAACAAGTGGCTGGCGAAGTCTTGGTGGTGTCGCAATTTACCTTGGTGGCGGATACCCAAAAAGGGCTTCGCCCGAGTTTTTCCAAAGGCGCAACACCATCGTTAGCAAACGAACTTTATGAATATTTTACACAAAAGTGCGGTGAAAAAGTGAAAGTGGAATGCGGCCGATTTGCAGCGGATATGCAAGTGAGTCTAGTAAATGAGGGGCCGGTCACATTTTGGCTAAATAGTTAGAACTTGAGAAAATCTTTTTGAGTTTTTTGTAGAAGCAATGTTTTTTTTCTGTTAAATTTAAATTCCTTTTGTGATTGATAGAAATTTTTATCCTTCGCATAAATTTATTTTATATCAAATCATTAGTAATGATTTTGTATAAATAATCATCATAAAGAGGTTATTCTATGAATTTTAATACCTATGAAACTCTTGCCTTAGCTGGCTTTGTACTTTTGCTAGGATACTTTTTAGTAAAACGTATCTCTCTATTAAAAAATTACAATATCCCGGAACCTGTTGTTGGTGGTTTTCTTGTCGCGATCATCTTAACGATGTTATATCAAGGTTGGGGTATTTCTTTTACCTTTGATACAAACTTACAAACATCAATGATGTTAGTCTTTTTCTCTTCTATCGGTTTAAGCGCTAACTTTGCCCGTTTGATTAAAGGTGGAAAACCCTTAATTATTTTTGTAGTTGCCGCTGGGATTTTGATTGCATTACAAAACATGGTGGGGGTTGCCGGTTCTTTGCTGCTTGGTATTGATCCTGCTTACGGTTTGATTGCCGGCTCGGTTACCTTAACCGGCGGTCATGGTACAGGGGCGGCTTGGGCAAAAACCTTTACTGAAGCATTTGGGTTACAAGGTGCGACTGAGCTGGCTATGGCCTGTGCGACCTTCGGTTTGGTCTCCGGTGGTATTATCGGTGGACCGGTCGCACGTTATTTATTGAAAAAAATGCACCGTGATGAAAGTCCGGAAAACGAAGACAATAGCGACATTCAAGAAGCGTTTGAACACCCGACTTTCCAACGTAAAATTAATACCCGTTCATTAATTGAAACCATCACTATGTTGGCGTGTTGTTTGCTTATCGGTCAATTCTTAGATGCGCAAACAAAAGGCACCGCACTTGCATTACCAACCTTTGTATGGTGCTTATTCACCGGGGTAGTCATTCGTAACACATTAACCCATATCTTTAAATTTAATGTGGCGGATGCGGCTGTTGATGTGTTAGGTAACGTTGGATTGTCTCTGTTCTTGGCTATCGCATTAATGTCTTTGAAATTATGGCAATTAGCCGGCTTGGCATTACCGGTAATGGTAATCTTAGCGGTTCAAGTTGTTTTAATGGCAGCATTTGCAATCTATGTGACTTATCGCATGATGGGCAAAGACTATGACGCGGTTGTGTTAAGTGCCGGTCACTGTGGTTTCGGTCTTGGTGCGACACCAACTGCTGTTGCAAATATGCAAGCAATTACCAGTCGTTTTGGACCATCACACAAAGCATTCTTAATTGTGCCGATGGTTGGTGCATTCTTTATTGACCTGGTGAATGCCGCCTTATTGAAAGGCTTTATGGTTGTGGTGACATTCCTACATTAATTGCTAGGTATTTCGTCATAAAAAAGAACCCTATTGAGAAATCAATAGGGTTTTTCTTTGATAGAAATTTTTTAAGTGCGGTCTATTTGAGCGCAATTTTAGTTATTTTTAAGCAGAATATACCCTTTGCCTCTGACGGTTTTAAACCAAGGTAATCCATTTTCTCGGCTAGGCAATTTTTTGCGTAAATTGGACATATGCATATCAATGGCTCGGTCAAAAGGTGTTAATAACTTATTAAGGATTGCCACGCTTAATTCCTCACGTGTAATCAGTATGTTTGGGCGTTTGATGAATTGGAGAAGCAAAGCAAATTCGGTATGGGTTAATTCAATAGGGGAACTACCAAAAAAGACCTGCTGGGTCTCCGGATGAAGGGTCAATAAATCAAATTTAATTTGCTCTGATGTCGCTGAATGTGATTCGATAACATTGTCTTGTTGTCCACTCCGACGCAAAAGCATTTTTATTCTGATAATCAGCTCATGAGCGTTAAAGGGTTTTACCAAATAATCATCTGCACCCAGCTCTAAGTACAGGATTCGACTCATTGCATCATTTTGGGCGTTTAAGATGATAATCGGTGTGGAATAGTGTTTCCGGATTTGTTTGAGAGTTGCGATGCCGTTCCATGTGGGAGCAATAACATCTAATAAGATAAGATCGTAAGACAGATCAAGTTGCTGTGCTATTTGATCTGTCTTTGCGATAGTGACCCGGAAACCTTCCAATGTCAGGAAGTTGGCGAGCAATTCAGACAATTCAGTATCATCATCGACAAGTAAGATTTTGGGCATAAAGAAAACCGTGTTTATGTCAATCTATATGATGAAACTTTAAGACTATTACCAGAATTTCCACCAGCTCTTTGAGGGAGCACTTGGTCCGTTGATAATCGTATTATTGACTTCTGCTTGACCGCTATTTGGTAATGCTTTATCTAAATCGACGTTAGTCACAATACCACGTTGGTCAAAGTTGACGACCAATGTATGTTGTTCCGGTTTTTCGTACGCTTTTTGTTGTAGGAAAACGTAGTACCAAGTTTGGTTGCTGTATGGATCAATGAGAACCGGCGTGCCTAACAAATACTGAACTTGCTGTGCTGTCATACCGGTCTTCACTTGAGCCACAGTTTCTGCTTGCAAGTAGTTGCCTTGTGGCACATCAATACGATAAACAATTTTGTTAACGCTCGAACAGGCGGTTACGCTAAGTGCCAAAATGAGTGTGGTTAGAACAGATTTGAATTGCATTTTTGCTTTTTATCCTCTGTAAATAGTTGCAATGATCATACTGAAAGTTTAGTGCATTGCCAAATTAATTCAATGCTTTTAACCGGCGCTGTAATTGATCTCGTAAATTCGGTGGAAGCCCTTTGATGGTTAAAGTATCGGCTGCCTCATCCCAAATGATTCGCTGATCAATTAATTCGGCATCAAAGCTAATGGTAACGCCTTTGCCGGAGCCGGAAAATTTGGTCAACGATTTAAGTGCGGTGCGTACCGGAGGAATATTTTCTTCCAGGCCGTAGTGTTGTTCTTGGGTAAACGCCATAAAAGGTTGCTGGTTTAGAGTCGGCAGCTCATTGGAAAGTTCCGCTAATTCAATTTCTTCTCCACTGTTTAATTGACCTTTGCAATATTCAAATACTTGTTTTTTCACCGCTTGCGTTTGTTCTCGGTTTAATTCACCTTGGACACAATAATCATCAACCGCTTGTAATAAGCATTGGTTTTGTACTTGCGGATTTAATCCTTCCTCTGCACCAAGAAAATCCATGAAAAAGTCAGCGATTTTTCGTCCAACTCGGCCTTTAATGAAGGTTAAATAGCGGTTTGAGTTGGCATTTAGTTGTAAATCTGTCAAGTTAATCCGAGCAGCGATATCGAATTGGGTAATATCAAGATATTCTGTACGTTGAATTTCTAACTGTTCGTTAACTAGCATACTGATTCGGCTATCTAGCAATGCTATAAATAAATAGTCGGTGGCTAAAAAGTTGTACTGACACAGCACCAATGTACCGTTATCAGCAAAGTTATACTTGCTTAATTCGTTGATGAGTAAATGTGTGGATTCATGACTAAAAGGCAGAAAGTCCGTTTCGTTTTCCAGTAAGCGATTCAAACTTTGTGCAAAAACAGATGATTCCTGAAAGATGCCATAGCCTTTGGCTTTATTTTGATAGCCTTGATGAAGTTGTAACATCATTTGTTCCACTTCCGGCGTGATAGCAAGTAATTGTTCCCGCAAAACAGCGGTTAATTGAGGAGAATTTTCAGCTTCTTCATTGGATTTAACGAGTTGATGAAGAATGATTTGTTTAACGGTAATGCTCATAAATTTGCCTCTAAAAAATTTCCGCTATTATAACCGCACTTTTTAACAGAACTAACAAAATATGTTAGGATTAGCGCAATTATCAGTTAATATAAACGTCATTTTAAACCGGTAAATTATTCATTATGGCAATCCAATCTAAATATCAAGATAAACAAATCGATGCGATCTTAAATGACATGATTGCAGTGCTTGAGAAACATCAAGCCCCTTTAGACTTATCCTTAATTGTTCTCGGGAACATGACCACAAATTTACTTACCGGCAGCGTGGGCAAGCAGCAGCAACAAGTTTTAGCACAAGCATTTTCTGATGCCTTACTCAACTCTATTAAAACGGCAAAATAATTAGCATATGTGGACATTTAAAAGCAGACAATATCGTGAAGAAACCTCACAGAAAATTTCTTGGGGTCACTGGTTTGCTTTTTTTAATATTCTTTGGGCTATTCTTATTGGTGCCCGTTATGCTTTTATCATTGATTGGCCAGATACGTTATTTGGCAAAATTTACTTCTTTATCAGCTTACTTGGACATTTTAGTTTTATTGTTTTTGCCTTTTATTTGCTAGTTATTTTTCCGCTCAGTTTCATTGTTAAAAACCACCGCACTTTTCGTGGGCTGACGGTCATTCTTGCAACAATCGGCAACACTTTGTTGTTGGTGGATAGCGAAGTATTCTTGCGTTTTAACTTGCACTTGTCGTCATTAGTCTGGAATCTCTTAGTTAACCCAGAGAACGGAGAATTATCGCGCAACTGGCAAATTTTCTTTGTGCCGATGCCATTGATTTTATTGGTGCAAATGTTGTTTTCCCGCTGGTCTTGGCAAAAACTTCGTAGTTTAGAACGCCAAAAATGGTTAAAAGCAGTGGGCCTCTTTTTTGTTTGTGCCTTTAGTGCAACACATCTAATTTATGCATGGGCCGATGCCTATTTATACCGCCCAATTACTATGCAACGTTCTAATTTTCCGTTGTCTTATCCGATGACGGCACGTTCTTTTTTAGAGAAACACGGTTTCTTAGATAAAGCAGAATATGCACAACGTCTTGCACAAGAAGGGCGATTAGATGCCTTGGCCATTGACTATCCAAAAAATCCGTTAGTCTTTGCTGAGCAACAGGAAAATACCAATATCCTCTTAATCACGCTGTCAGGCTTACGCCATGATGTGATTGATGCGGGGAAAATGCCGAATTTGGCACAATTTGCAGAGAATTCGACACAATTTATCAATCATTACAGCAGTGGTAATAACAATAATACAGGGTTAGTCGGATTGTTTTATGGTCTAAATGGCAGTTATACCGACAGCTTGCTCAGCAATAAAACGCCTTCTGTGTTAGTGGAACGTTTAACACAACAACAATATACGCAAGGCGTGTTTTTTTCTAAAAAGATGGATACGGGTATTTTCCGTCGTGCCATTTATCCAAAAACGAAGCTTGTTGCAGAGAATGGTAATCAGGCTGCGATTCATTCCTTCACGCGTTGGTTGGATACCGCCAAAATGCAGAATAAACCGTTTTGGGGTTATTTAAGCTTGAATATCGAACCAAATCTTACGCAAGATAAATATGAGCAGCAGTTGGCGGATCTTGACGCGTCATTGGGACAGTTGTTACCCGAATTAGATTTGCCAAATACCCTTGTGATTATTACCGCTGAGCATGGCTATACGTTCAAAAAATTATCGGAAAAAGAAGAAACAAATTATTTTTCACGTGATGAAGTGCAAGTACCAATGATTGTTCATTGGAATGGTTTGGCGGTTGGCAAAGTCTCTAAGTTAACCTCGCATGTGGATTTATTGCCGGCCGTGATGAAGCATATTTTTAAGGTAAAAAATCCGATTGCCGATTATGCTCAAGGACGAGATTTGTTTGATCTTACTTCTAGTGCGGATTGGGTTTTGGTTTCTAATTATCGTTGGAATGTGATTGTTCAACCGGATGGTACACAATATCATATTGATAACCGCGGAAATTATGAAAAATACGACCGCACTTATCAAAAAATGTCGTCCGAAAGACCGCCTTTAGGATTGTTTTTAGAAGCCTTTAGTCAGGAGCGTTCTTTTTTAGAAAAATGATGAAATCGTCGCTAACCGATAGCTAAAATCAATTATATTTTTATAGCAGCGAGTTTTATACTAGCGCGCAATTCTATCAGGACAAATAAGATGTTATTAATTAAAAATCTGAGAATTTTTCATAACATTGTTCGTTATTTCAATGCATTATCATTGAACCTCTTTCTATTTTCAATTAATAATCCATCCTCTTTCATGAGGATTTTTTTCTATTTGCTCCCTGCCCATTTCCAAAACTTACTCATTACGGAGTCGTTATGACCAAAAATCACGTTCGTAGTTTTAAAACCTATATTCGGGATGAAATCATTAAAAAAGGGGGCTGGGTAAATGCTCATGCCCACGCGGATCGTGCTTTTACTATGACGCCGGAAAAAATTGGTATTTACCAAAGTTGTAATTTACAACAAAAATGGGACTTGGTAGATGAGGTAAAACGTACGTCTTCAGTGGATGATTACTATGCCCGTTTTTGCCAATCTATTGAATTAATGATTTCTCAAGGAGTAACGGCTTTCGGAACCTTTGTTGATATCGATCCTGTGTGTGAAGATCGTGCAATTATCGCAGCACATAAAGCACGTGAAGTGTATAAACATGACATCGTATTGAAATTTGCTAACCAAACCTTAAAAGGGGTTATTGAGCCAACAGCACGTAAATGGTTTGATATTGGTTCGGAAATGGTTGATATGATAGGTGGTTTGCCGTATCGCGACGAGCTAGACTATGGTCGCGGTTTGGAAGCGATGGATATTTTGTTGGATAAGGCCAAATCTTTAGGGATTATGTGCCATGTGCATGTGGACCAATTTAACTCTCCAACCGAAATTGAAACCGAACAACTATGTGATAAAACCATTGAGCACGGGATGCAAGGGCGTGTTGTGGCGATTCACGGGATTTCTATCGGTTCACATTCCAAAGAGTATCGCTATCGTTTATACGAAAAAATGCGCCAAGCACAAATGATGATGATTGCTTGTCCGATGGCGTGGATTGATAGTAACCGTAAAGAAGAACTTATGCCTTTCCATAATGCGTTAACCCCAGCCGATGAAATGATTCCGGAAGGCATTACGGTGGCGATTGGTACAGATAATATTTGTGATTATATGGTGCCGTTGTGTGAAGGCGATATGTGGCAAGAATTAAGCTTACTTGCTGCAGGTTGTCGTTTCCCAGATTTAGATGCTATGGTGAATATCGCCAGTATTAATGGTCGTAAAGTTTTGGGATTGGATTAACACTCTGAGTTCATATCAAAAATACCGAGCAATTGCTCGGTATTTTTGATTAAAGTGCGGTTATTTTTGGTGGAGTTTTTCTTCTTTCTTCACTTCATCCCAAAGCACATCCATTTCCATTAAGCTTGTGTCTTCAATGCAAGGGGTTCGTTGTGTTAACTTTTCTTCAACTTTACGGAAACGTTGTTCAAACTTTTGGTTGGCTTTGCGCAGGCTTTCTTCTGCTTGGCAGTGTAAATGACGACTGAGATTTACTGTTGCAAAGAGCAAATCGCCCATCTCTTCTTCAATTTTTGCCTGGTCTTGTGGCTGACGTGTGAGTTCTTGTTTGACCTCTTGTAATTCCTCTTCTACCTTGGAAAAGACCGGCGCGATGTTATCCCAATCGAATCCGATTTTTGAGCAGCGTTTTTGTAATTTTTCCGCCCGCATTAAGGCGGGAAAAGACCGTGGAATATTATCTAAAATCGAAGTATGTCCAAGGGTCTTGCGTTCTTCAGCTTTCATCGCATTCCAATTCTGTAAAGCCTCTTGCTCATTTTTAGCGTGTTTATCCCCAAACACATGAGGGTGTCGCCGAACAATTTTCTCGGCTACGTTTTGTACGACGTGATCAAACGTAAATTTATTTTCTTCCGTGGCGAGTTGACTCAGAAATACCACTTGGAGCAATAAATCGCCCAATTCTTCTTTTAGATTTTCAACATCATTTTTTTCAATCGCTTCAATGACTTCATAAGTTTCTTCTTTTAAACAAGAAATCATGGAATGGTAATTTTGTTTAATATCCCAAGGACAGCCATTTACAGGATCACGTAATTGGGCAATTAATTTTAAGAAATCATTTATTGAATAGGTCATATTTTTTGAAAAGTTAAGGAGAAAAAGAGGACAAAATAATAACATAAAAGACATTTAGGATCTTTTTCCTAAAATGTGATCTTGCACATATTTTTTCTTGAAGGCTAGTGATACTATACTAATGAAAATTAATTAACCCTGATCAGATAAGGAGTCGATTATGTATAAACATGTATTAGTTGCAGTAGATCTTTCAGAAGAAAGTCCAATTCTCTTGAAAAAAGCCGTGAGTGTTGCAAAACGTCACGATGCGAAATTATCTATTATCCATGTTGATGTAAATTTTTCGGATCTTTATACAGGGCTGATTGATGTAAATATGGTGTCAATGCAGGATCGTATTTCCAGTGAGACACAACAGGCATTGTTACAATTAGCCGAGAAGGCAGGTTATCCGATTAATGAAAAACTTAGCGGTAGCGGGGATTTAGGTCAAGTGTTGACGGATGCTATCGAAAAATATGATGTCGATTTATTAGTAACAGGACACCATCAAGATTTCTGGAGTAAATTGATGTCTTCTACTCGTCAGGTGATGAATTCAATTACCATTGATATGCTCGTAGTTCCTCTTCGTGAAGAATGATCGCAAAGCGTAGCCAGTTATTAAAAATATTATAAAAAACCGACCGCACTTTCACGAGTTCAGAGCGTAAGTGCGGTTTTATTTTCTTTACTATTAGGAAAATAAAGTTTGCGGTATAAAAAGTTTTTTTATAAATTTTAAAAATATGTAACAATACAAAGTTACTCCGTGAATTGACGGTATTTAATAAGATTTAAAAGCTAAGGCGTGTACATGAAAACAACAGCACAAATTCGACAGTCATACCTTGATTTTTTCCATAGTAAGGGGCATCAAGTTGTAGCAAGTAGTTCTTTGGTTCCAGATAATGATCCGACGTTATTATTTACCAATGCCGGGATGAACCAATTTAAAAATGTTTTTTTAGGACTAGAAAAACGCCCTTATACCCGAGCAACCACTGCACAACGTTGTGTGCGTGCCGGGGGGAAACATAACGATTTAGAAAATGTGGGCTATACCGCAAGACACCATACTTTCTTTGAAATGTTAGGGAACTTCAGTTTCGGTGATTATTTTAAGCATGATGCCATTCATTACGGTTGGGAGTTTTTGACTTCTCCACAGTGGCTGGGGTTACCAAAAGAAAAATTATGGGTAACCGTGTACGAAACCGATGATGAAGCCTATAACATTTGGCATCGGGAAATCGGTATTCCGGCAGAACGCATTATTCGTATCGGTGATAACAAAGGTGCGCCTTATGCTTCGGATAACTTCTGGCAAATGGGTGATACCGGTCCTTGTGGTCCTTGTACGGAGATTTTCTACGATCATGGCGATCATATTTGGGGTGGGCCTCCTGGCTCTCCTGAAGAAGATGGTGACCGTTATATTGAAATTTGGAACATCGTGTTCATGCAATTTAACCGCCATGCTGACGGTACCATGGAGAAACTTCCAAAACCATCTGTGGATACCGGTATGGGCTTGGAACGAATCAGTGCGGTATTGCAACACGTTAACTCCAACTATGATATTGATATTTTTAAAACCTTAATTGCCAAAGTGGCAGAGTTAACCGGTGAGAAAGATTTAGCCAATAAATCATTACGTGTTATCGCCGACCATATTCGTTCTTGTGCTTATTTAATTGCTGACGGTGTTGTGCCTTCCAATGAAGGACGTGGTTATGTCCTTCGTCGTATTATTCGTCGCGCCGTACGTCATGGGCATTTACTCGGTGCAACAGAAGCATTCTTCTATAAACTCGTCCCAACACTGATTGATGTGATGGCAGAAGCCGGTAAAGAAGTGAAAAAACATCAAGCGACAGTGGAAAAATTCTTGCGCTTAGAAGAAGAGCAATTTGCTCGCACATTAGAACGTGGTTTGACCTTGTTGGATGACGCGTTGGCCAATGTAAAAGAGAATGTCCTATCCGGTGAAGTGGCGTTCAAGTTATATGATACCTATGGTTTCCCACTGGATTTAACCGCAGATGTTTGCCGTGAGCGTGGCATTGCGATTGATGAAGAGGGCTTTGAGCGTGAAATGGAATTGCAACGCGTTCGCGCACAATCGGCAAGTCAATTTGGTATGGACTATAACAGCGTTATCCGTGTTGATGGGACAACCCGTTTTGAAGGATATACCGAGTCAGAAACACTGGCAAAAGTGACCGCACTTTTCCATGAAGGAAATCCGGTGGAATCGATTTCAGCAGGTCAAAGTGCTGTGGTTATTTTGGATAATACGCCGTTCTATGCAGAATCCGGTGGCCAAATTGGAGATATCGGTCGTTTAGAAGGCAATGGTTTTTGTTTTGACGTAAAAGACACGCAAAAATATGGTCAAGTGTTTGGTCATATTGGTGAACTTACCCAAGGTAGTTTATCTGTTGGGCAGTCTGTAAATGCAGTGGTTGACGATGTTCGCCGTCAACGTATTTCGTTAAATCACTCTGCAACACATTTGTTGCATGCTGCATTACGTCAAGTATTAGGTGAACATGTCGCACAAAAAGGCTCACTTGTTTCCGATACGTTGTTACGTTTTGACTTTGCTCAACATGAAGCCATTAGCAAAGCACAGTTAGCTGAAGTTGAACGTATTGTGAACCAGCAAGTGAGAGCCAATAATCCAATCCAAACCGACATTATGGAGTTGGAAGCCGCAAAAGCAAAAGGTGCGATGGCGTTATTCGGCGAGAAGTATTCCGAACAAGTTCGTGTCTTAACGATGGGTGATTTCTCTATTGAGTTGTGTGGTGGTATTCATGCAAAACGCACGGGAGATATCGGATTATTTAAAATCGTCACAGAAACCGCTGTGGCAGCAGGTATTCGCCGAATTGAAGCGATTACCGGCGAAACGGCGATTGAATGGTTACAACATCAACAAGCTTTATTGAATCAAAGCGCCGAATTACTGAAATCGGACGTGAATTCCGTTACGGATAAGATTTCTCTGTTGCAAGATAAATGTAAGAAAGTTGAGAAAGAGTTACAAACATTGAAAGAAAAAGCTGCACTTCAGGCCGGTAATGACTTAGCGCAAAGTGCGGTCGAAATTAATGGTGTTTCTGTGATTGTGCAGCAACTTGATGGTATTGAAGCGAAGTCTTTACGCGCAATGGTTGATAGCCTGAAAAATCAATTAGGCTCTGCCGTCGTGGTGTTTGCTTCTGCGTTGGATGAAAAAGTTAACTTAATTGTTGGTGTAACTCAGGATCTAACAGCCAAAGTAAAAGCCGGTGAGCTCGTGAATTTAATGGCTCAACAAGTCGGTGGCAAAGGTGGTGGTCGCCCGGATATGGCGATGGCCGGTGGTACTGAACCACAAAATATCAACAAAGCATTATCCGTTTGCTCTGATTGGTTAAAAGCAAATTTGTAATCTTTGTTTCTTGTTAATTAATTATGGGCACTTATGATTTCATGAGTGCCAAAGTACAAAGTATTGTTTAATGTTTGATAGGGATGTTGGAAGCAAAATAGGGAAGTTGGAAATAAACTATAAAAGGTGAGGAGTTTATATGCTGATCTTAACCCGTAAAGTTGGCGAGAGCTTGCTCATCGGCGATGATGTTTCTATCACGATTCTCAATATACGAGGCAACCAAGTAAAAATTGGCGTGCAAGCCCCCAAGGATGTTTCTGTTCATAGAGAAGAAATTTACCAGCGTATTCATCAAGCTAAGGATGAAAACAAAGCATAGTAGCAAATTTCATTTTATGGACAATTAAAATGGAGTAGTTATGAGTAAATTGACTTGCTTTAAAGCTTACGATATCCGTGGTCGCTTAGGCGAAGAGTTAAACGTGGATATTGTGTATCGTATAGGTCGTGCATTTGGGCAGTTTTTGAAGCCTAGAACCATTGTCGTTGGTGGAGATGTTCGTTTAACGAGCAAAGAACTAAAAAGTGCGGTAACAAATGGATTATTGGATTCCGGCGTTAATGTAATTGATTTAGGTGAAACGGGGACAGAGGAAGTCTATTTTGCTACGTCATTTTTGAAAACCGATGGTGGTATTGAAGTTACCGCAAGCCACAATCCAATGGATTACAACGGACTCAAATTAGTACGTGAAGGTTCCCGTCCGATTAGTGCAGATACCGGCTTGGCGGATATTCAACGTTTGGCAGAAGAGAATAATTTTCCACCAGTGACTCAACGTGGTGAATATAAACAGCTTTCCGTGCTAGGCGATTACGTTGAACACTTGTTGTCCTACATTAACTTGGCACAGTTGAAGCCTTTAAAATTAGTGATTAACGCCGGTAATGGCGCGGCAGGACACGTTATTGACGCAATTGAAGCTCAATTTAAAGCAAAACAAGTGCCGGTCGAGTTTATTAAGGTTCATAACAATCCGGATGGGACATTCCCACATGGTATTCCTAATCCTTTATTGCCGGAAAACCGCCAAGATACGATTGATGCGGTTTTGGCAAATCAAGCGGATATGGGAATTGCCTTTGACGGTGATTTTGACCGTTGTTTCTTGTTTGATGAACATGCGAATTTTATCGAAGGTTACTATATCGTTGGCTTGTTAAGCCAAGCCTTCTTGCAAAAAAATAAAGGCGCAAAAATCATTTATGATCCGCGTTTAATTTGGAATACGGTGAAATTAGTGGAGGAAAATGGCGGTGAAGCTGTTATGTCTAAATCAGGCCATTCTTTCATTAAAGAGAAAATGCGTGCAGTAGACGCGATTTACGGCGGAGAAATGAGCGCACACCATTATTTCCGTGATTTCTTCTATTGTGATAGTGGTATGATCCCATGGTTACTTGTGATGGAACTTGTTTCTGTTACCGGTAAATCATTAGGTGAGCTAGTGAATAATAGCGTGAATACATTCCCGTCTCCAGGCGAAATTAATAGCAACTTAGCTGATGCAAAAAGCGCGATTGAGCGTGTACGTGCTGCGTATGAAAAAGACGCTGTTCGCGTTGATGATATTGACGGGATTAGTATTGAATATCCGAATTGGCGTTTTAATCTACGTTCATCAAATACCGAGCCGGTGGTTCGTTTGAACTTGGAAACTCGCGGTGATAAACAACTGATGGCGGAAAAAACCGAAGAGATTTTGGCATTACTTCGCCAGTAAAAACACATAAAAAACTTACCGCACTTTTCAGAAGAGAAAAGTGCGGTCTTTTTATATAAGGAAAATAGACATGAAAGCAATTATTCCTGTTGCCGGCTTAGGCACACGTATGTTACCTGCAACAAAGGCGATTCCGAAGGAAATGTTAACGCTGGTGGATAAACCACTTATTCAATACGTTGTAAATGAATGTGTTGCCGCAGGCATCAAAGAAATTGTGTTGGTTACTCACTCTTCCAAAAATGCTATCGAAAACCATTTTGATACCTCTTTCGAATTGGAAACGATGTTAGAAAAACGGGTAAAACGCCAACTCTTGGAAGAAGTTCGTTCTATTGTGCCAAAAGATGTCACCATTATGCATGTTCGCCAAGGGAATGCGAAAGGCTTGGGACACGCCGTATTATGTGGACGTCCGTTAGTTGGAGATGAGTCTTTTGCGGTGATCTTGCCGGATGTGTTATTGGCGGAATTTTCGGCTAACCAGAAAAAAGAAAACCTCGCGGCCATGTTAAAACGCTTTAATCAAACGAAAGCCAGCCAAATCATGGTAAGTCCTGTTGCACCGGAAGCTGTCAGCAGCTACGGTATTGCCGACTGCGGTGGCATTGAAATTCCACCTGGGGAAAGTGCGAAAATTCATAGTATTGTGGAAAAACCAAGTGTTGATGAAGCGCCATCTAATCTAGCAGTCGTGGGTCGTTATGTTTTCTCTGCGGCAATTTGGGATTTGTTGGAAAGAACACCGATTGGTGTTGGTGATGAAATTCAATTAACTGATGCGATTGATATGTTAATTGAAAAAGAAACGGTAGAAGCGTTCCATATGACCGGCTTTTCTTACGATTGCGGTGATAAAATTGGTTATATGAAAGCCTTCGTAGAATATGGTTTACATCACAATAAACTTGGTGGTGAATTTAAATCTTATTTAAAAGATTTAGTGAAAACGTTTTAATTTTATTGAATAAAAGGCATCGATAAGATGCCTTTATTTTTTTCTATTTTTAGTGCTGGAAATCTAGCAGTCTTCACGGCTAGATTGTTATTTTTATTCTTTTTTATTAGAATATCTCGACAGTTAATAAGGTTATTTTAGGAATCAATTATGGCGGATTGGAACGGACAATATATCAGTCCTTATGCGGAACACGGTAAAAAAAGCGAACAAGTTAAAAAAATTACAGTATCTATTCCGATTAAAGTGCTTGAAATTTTGACCAATGAACGTACCCGTCGCCAAATTCGTAATTTGCGTCACGCGACCAACAGTGAACTGTTATGTGAAGCGTTTTTACATGCTTTTACCGGTCAACCTTTACCAACGGATGAAGATTTGTTAAAGGAACGTAGTGACGAAATTCCAGAAGAAGCAAAAGCGATTATGCGTGAGTTAGGTATTGATCCTACACAGTGGGAATATTAATTTTTCATTTCGTATTTTACGTTTTGCCATCCGCTTTTCTGCTATGATAGAACAAATTATTTTTACTCATTTGTTCTATTATGCGAATACCTCGAATTTACCATCCCACTTCTCTTAATTCACTCACCTCTTGCACACTTTCTGAAGATGGTGCCAACCATGTTGGTCGTGTTTTGCGTATGCAACCGGGCGATCAGCTTGAACTTTTTGATGGCAGTAACCATATCTATCAAGCTGTCATCAATGCGGTAACGAAAAAATCCGTTGATGTCGATATTTTGAGTCGTCAGTTAGATGATCGTGAAAGTCCACTTGCGATCCATTTAGGACAAGTGATTTCCCGTGGAGAACGCATGGAATTTACGATTCAGAAATCTGTTGAACTGGGTGTGAATGTCATTACGCCTCTGTGGTCAGAACGTTGCGGTGTGAAATTAGACGGTGAACGCATGGAGAAAAAAATTCAACAATGGCAAAAAATTGCCATTGCCGCTTGTGAACAGTGTGGGCGGAATACCATTCCGGAAATTCGTCCGTTAATGAAGCTGCAACAGTGGTGTGCCGAACCGGATGATGCACTCAAATTAAATTTACATCCAAGAGCCAGTTATTCCATTCGTACTCTGCCGGCAATCCCTCAGGCGGGGGTTCGCTTATTAATCGGTTCGGAAGGCGGTTTGTCCCCACAAGAAATTGCACAAACCGAGGAACATGGCTTTGTGGAAGTATTATTAGGAAAACGTGTATTACGCACTGAAACCGCAGCGATGGCGGCAATTACCGCCTTGCAGGTGTGTTTTGGTGATTTAGGATAGAGAAAAACGAAATATGATGGATTTACAAGATCATCTCTTGATTGCCATGCCCAATTTAGATGACAGTTATTTTTACCGCTCGGTTATTTATATCTGTGAACATAATGAAAAAGGTTCTATGGGATTGGTGTTAAATCAACCGACAGATTTAAGTATTGCGGAGTTGGGCGCTAAAATGAATTTCATGATGGTTAGCAACCGCACTTATAGTGATAAGTTGGTACTTGCCGGCGGGCCGGTCAATGTTGATCGTGGTTTTATTTTGCACACCAACACCCATGAACCTTTTGATCATAGTTATCGGGTGAACGACAATCTCATGCTCACCACTTCTGCTGATGTCGTGGATACCTTTGGTACATTATTAGAGCCGGAAAAATACTTGGTCACACTTGGTTGTGCGAGTTGGGAACCACATCAGCTAGAGCGGGAAATTATGAATAATTCTTGGTTGGTTGTGCCGGCGACGGAACAAATTCTGTTTGATTTGCCATATGATCAGCGTTGGCTCGCAGCCAATCAGTTGCTTGGCATTGATGGGCATAACTTTGTTAGTCAAGTTGGGCATTGTTAATGGGCATTACCGTTTTGGCGTTTGATTTCGGCACAAAAAGCATTGGCTGTGCGGTTGGTCAAAGCATCACTGGTACGGCGCAGTCTTTGCCTGCGTTTAAAGCGCAAGATGGCATTCCCAATTGGGACGCCATTGGCAAAACCATTAAAGAATGGCAACCGGCTCGAATTGTCGTCGGTTTGCCACTGAATATGGATGGCTCCGAACAAGAGCTGACCTTACGCGCCAAAAAATTCGCCAATCGCCTACAAGGGCGCTTTAACTTGCCGGTGGAGTTACAAGATGAGCGCCTCACTACCACGGAAGCCCGTAGCGAAATTTTTGGGCGCGGTGGTTATCGTGCTTTGAATAAAAGCAAAGTGGATGGCATTTCCGCCTGTTTAATATTGGAAAGTTGGTTTGAGCAATACGGTGAATAAATTGCTTTAAAAAAACACATAAAAAATCACCGCACTTTTTATCTTTCAACAAAAAGTGCGGTGTTTTTTTAGCGCGTTTTAATAACTGCGACGGTTATGAATTAAGCTTGACCTTTAACCGCTTTTAAACCTAAGAACGGCGCCGGTGTACCTGCACGTTCTAATGCTTCTTCAATACGGATTAATTGGTTGTATTTCGCAATACGGTCAGAACGGCTCATAGAACCGGTTTTGATTTGACCTGCTGCGGTACCCACTGCTAAGTCAGCAATAGTCGCATCTTCGGTTTCACCGGAACGGTGAGAAATAACCGCTGTGTAACCTGCATCTTTTGCCATTTTAATCGCAGCCAAGGTTTCCGTTAAAGAACCGATTTGATTGAATTTGATTAAGATGGAGTTCGCGATACCTTTTTCGATACCTTCTTTTAAGATTTTGGTGTTAGTGACGAATAAGTCGTCGCCCACTAATTGAACGCGGTCGCCTAACACTTTAGTTTGGTATGCGAAACCATCCCAGTCAGATTCATCTTGACCATCTTCGATAGACACGATTGGGTATTGTTTGGTTAATTCTTCAAGATAGTGTGTGAATTCTTGAGATGTGAATGAACGGCCTTCGCCTTTTAACTCATATTTACCGGTTTCTTTGTTGTAGAACTCAGAAGAGGCGCAGTCCATGGCTAAAGTCACGTCTTTACCTAATACATAACCCGCTTTTTCTACCGCTTCTTTGATACAGGCTAACGCGTCAGCATTAGAGGCTAGGTTTGGTGCGAAACCACCTTCATCACCAACCGCTGTGCTCATGCCTTTAGATTTTAAGACTTTCGCAAGGTAGTGGAATACTTCAGCACCGATACGAAGTGCTTCACGTAAGGTTTTTGCGCCAACCGGTTGGATCATGAATTCTTGGATATCAACGTTGTTGTCGGCGTGTTCACCACCGTTGATGATGTTCATCATTGGTAATGGCATAGAGTAAACGCTTGGCGTACCGTTAAGTTCTGCGATGTAAGCGTAAAGTGGTAAACCTTTAGACGCTGCGGCTGCTTTTGCGTTTGCTAAGGATACCGCTAAGATGGCGTTTGCACCGAAGTTAGATTTGTTCTCCGTGCCGTCTAAATCGATCATGATTTGGTCGATTTCAGCTTGGTTAGAGGCATCTTTACCAAGAATGGCTTCAGCAATCGGGCCGTTTACTGCGGCAACCGCTTTCAATACGCCTTTACCTAAGAAACGAGATTTGTCGCCGTCACGTAATTCTAAGGCTTCACGAGAACCGGTCGATGCACCTGATGGCGCCGCAGCAAGACCGACGAATCCGCCTTCTAAATGCACTTCGGCTTCCACTGTTGGGTTACCACGAGAGTCGATAATTTCGCGACCAATGACTTTAACGATTTTTGCCATTTTATTTTCCTCATTAAGTTAATTAAAACGGGTTAGTTTGCTCTAAAAACGTCGGTATCATAAAGCTATTTTGTTCTTTTGTCTTGCAAAAACTACAGACAAATTGATTTTACACCATGTTTTCCGTCATCTTAAGTGCGGTTCAATTTTAAGATAAATTTTTCGCGCTATTTCACCATCAATGTAAACGAAAATGCGCCATTATTCGGCAAAATATTGCAGTAAATTTTTCACCGCACTTTGCCAGTCTTGTGCCTTGGTGACGGCAGAAATCACGGCAATGCTGCCCACTCCAGTGGCTAAAATATCAGGGAAATGTGAGGCATTAATACCGCCGATGGCGACGGTCGGTATCTTACCTACGTTTTTCACCTGTGCCGCTAAATTGGCAATGCCTTGAGGCGATGAAGGCATCGCTTTGGTTTGCGTCGGGAAAATATGTCCTAGGGCAATATAGGAAGGACGCAACGGTAACACCAGATCGACTTCTTCCTGGTTGTGGGTGGAAACACCGAGACGCAGCCCCGCTTGTTGGATGGCGTTTAAATCGGCGGTAAGTAAATCCTCTTGCCCAAGATGGACGCCATAAGCCTGATACTTAATTGCCAACTGCCAAAAATCATCCACAAACAATCGCACTTGATGTTGTTTGGCTAAGGCAATGCAGCGGGCGATTTCCTCTTCTGCTTGTTCCGATGAGCGATCTTTAATGCGAATTTGCAAGGTTTTCACTCCGGCGTGAATGAGCCGTTCAACCCATTCATAACTGTCCACGATAACATACAATCCCAACTTAAATTCGGTGGGAGCAAAAGGGGCGTTGGGTGGGGTGATTTCTGATAAATGAGACACGGCTTCCGACATGGTAATCTCCGATAAAGTGAAGAAAAAGTGGCTTGTGTAGAAGGCGTGATGAAATGCAAACTGGTGGTAACTTGTTCCCTACGTGGGGATTAACCCACAGGTTCCACGGATCTCGCGTTCATTGCGATCTCAGCCTTCCGGCACTCCGACAAGAGGGTTTCAATATAGTGAAAGGAAAGAGTCATAACAAGGGGATAAGCCATTTTTTGTGAAGTGGATCACGGAGAGTAAATAAAAAGTGCGGTCAAAAATCTAAGAGTTTTTCTGACCGCACTTTTATTTCAATTTTTCAGAAAGCCGTTAGTCGGATTTTTTCTGATTGGTTTTTGCCGCTTTCACAAAGCCTTCAAATAATGGGTGACCATCACGTGGCGTGGACGTGAATTCCGGGTGGAATTGGCAAGCAACAAACCAAGGGTGGTTCGGCACTTCAATGATTTCCACCAGTTTTTTATCGGCAGATAAACCAGTTACTTTCAAGCCGGCTTTTTCGATTTGTGGAAGCAAGACATTATTGACTTCGTAACGGTGACGATGACGCTCTTCGATAGTTTCAGCACCATATAATTTGCGTGCTAAACTGCCTTCCACTAAATGGCATTTTTGTGCACCAAGACGCATGGTGCCACCTAAATCAGATTCATCGCTGCGGACTTCCGTATTGCCTTCTGCATTTTGCCATTCGGTAATTAATCCCACCACCGGTTGTTCACAAGTGCGGTCAAATTCGGAAGAGTTTGCATGGCTCATGCCGGCAACATTACGAGCAAATTCGATTAACGCCACTTGCATGCCTAAGCAAATGCCTAAATACGGAATGTTGTTTTCACGGGCATATTGGGCAGTCAGAATTTTGCCTTCAACACCGCGATAGCCGAAGCCACCCGGCACTAAAATACCATCTAAACCTTTTAAGATGTCAACGCCTTTGGTTTCCACATCCTGTGAGTCGATGTATTTAATGTTGACGTTCAAGCGATTTTTCAAACCGGCGTGTTTTAACGCTTCGTTTACAGATTTATAGGCATCAGGCAATTCGGTGTATTTACCTACCATCCCAATGGTGACATCGCCTGTCGGGTTGGCTTGTTGATACAACACTTGTTCCCATTCAGATAAATCGGCTTCCGGACAAGTTAAGTGGAAACGATTGCAAATAAAATCATCCAATCCTTGAGATTTCAAGAGTGCCGGAATTTGGTAAATGGAAGACACATCTTTCAACGAAATCACGGCGCGTTCCGGCACGTTACAGAATAACGCGATTTTCGCGCGTTCATTCGGTGGAATCATGCGGTCGGAACGGCAAATTAGCACATCCGGTTGAATCCCGATGGACAACAATTCTTTCACGGAATGTTGCGTCGGTTTGGTTTTGACTTCGCCGGCGGTCGGAATATAAGGAACAAGCGTTAAATGCATGAAAATCGTGCGTTCACGTCCCACTTGTACGGCAAGTTGGCGCAAGGCTTCCAAGAACGGGAGGGATTCGATATCGCCCACGGTGCCACCTACTTCTACGATGGCCACATCATGCCCTGCGGCGCCATCAATCACGCGCGCTTTAATTTCGTTGGTAATGTGTGGAATCACTTGAATGGTCGCGCCGAGATAGTCACCGCGACGCTCTTTGCGTAACACTTCGGAATAGATTTTACCGGTCGTGAAGTTGTTACGCTTGGTCATTTTGGTGCGAATAAAACGCTCATAATGGCCTAAATCTAAATCGGTTTCTGCACCGTCTTGGGTCACGAAAACTTCACCGTGCTGGGTTGGGCTCATGGTGCCCGGATCGACGTTGATATAAGGGTCAAGTTTCATAATCGTGACGTTTAAACCACGCGCTTCTAAGATTGCCGCAAGTGATGCCGCTGCAATGCCTTTACCAAGCGAAGAAACTACGCCGCCTGTGACGAAAATATAATTGGTAGCCATAAGAAACCTATTTGTTGCTATTGGGATGGATGGAAAATTAGGATAAATATAATCTATCAAGACGGGAGCGTAGTTTACAACAAAGGCAGAATGAACTCAATTGCCGGGCTTGCGGATTTGACAGAAAGTGCGGTGGAAAAATATCACACTTTTTTATGTTTTATTACGAAATTCGCCATTTTTGGTGTAAAATCCGCCGAATTTTTATAACAAAAGAGAAATTTATTATGTTTTCACGTAAAGATATTATTGTTTTGGGTATGATGATTTTTGCCCTGTTTTTAGGGGCGGGAAACATTATTTTTCCACCGATGGAAGGTTACACTGCGGGACAACATTGGGCGACAGCGGCATTAGGTTTTGTGGTGACTGGCGTGTTAATGCCATTTATCACCTTAGTGTTAGTGTCTGTTTTAGGACGTGGCGAAGAACTCACTCGCGACCTACCCAAATGGGTGGAAGTTTTGTTTTTAGCCACCTTATATTTAGTTATCGGTTCTACGTTTGCGATGCCACGAATTACCAACGTAGCCTATGAAATGGCGTTAGTGCCGTTAGAGATTGTCAAGGATACACCGACAAATCACCTGATTTTTGCCGTGGTCTTTAACATTATTGCTATGTTATTCATGCTAAAACCAAACACCATTATTTCCAGCGTGGGCAAATTTATGACCCCGGCCTTATTGGTGTTATTGGTCGTAGTGACCGTGACAGTCTTTATGTCTCCCTTGTCTGACATTGCTGCACCAAGCAAAAGTTATGCAGACACTTCAGCGTTGACCACCGGTTTAATTAGTGGTTATCAAACCATGGATGTCTTGGCGGCAATTGCTTTCGGCGGCATTGTTGCCCGTGCGTTAAGTGCGAAAAACATCACTGAACCGAAAAAAATCATGCGTTACACTATTTCTGCCGGCTGCATTTCAGTGGTTTTATTAGCCGCACTTTATTTTTCTCTTTTCTATCTTGGTGCGACCAGTGACCAAGTGGCGCAAGGCGCAAGTAACGGTGGTCAAATTTTCTCTCGTTATGTAAACGTGTTATTTGGCAAAGAAGGTTCTTGGATCATGTCCGGTATCATCTTCTTGGCAAGCTTAACCACCTTAGTGGGGGTGACCAGTGCTTGTGCCTACTACTTCGCCAAATTCTCTAACCGCTTGCCATATTCTTTCTGGGTGGTGGTGTTTACTATCATGACGACCATCATTTCCGAAAACGGTTTAACGAAATTATTACAAGTCACCATTCCGGCATTGTTATTAATTTACCCGGTAGCAATCATGTTGGTGGTGTTGCAGTTCGTCCGTGCTAAATTACCATGCGTGCAATTAACCTATAACACTACGATTGCAGTCACCGTGTGTTTTAGTCTGTGCGACAGTTTAAATAACGTGGGACTCTTGTCTGACGGCATGAAACAATTCCTTGGCAATTTCCCATTATATGATAATGGTTTGGCGTGGTTAGTGCCGGCGTTAGGCGTGATGTTCCTGACCATGTTGGTTGGTAAACGTGCAAAATAGTTTCCACAGACAATAAAAAAACCACCTTTTCGGTGGTTTTTTATTTGGGCTTAATAATAAGAATGTTCGCCGCGTTGGTGTTCTGTCACATCTTTCGCGCCTTTTAATTCATCCGGGAAGAGGCTGATTAATTGTTTTTCCACACCGTCTTTCAAGGTGACATCCACCATGGAGCAACCGTTACAACCGCCGCCGAATTGTAGAATCGCATAGCCTTCATCGGTGATTTCCAATAACGTGATTTTGCCACCGTGGCTTGCCAATTGCGGGTTGATTTGGGTTTGAATGACGTATTCCACACGTTCGATTAACGGCGCGTCGTCTGCCACTTTACGCATTTTGGCGTTTGGTGCTTTTAAGGTGAGCTGTGCACCTAATTCTTCCGTGACATAGTCGATTTCTGCGTCTTCCAAAAATGGCAGGCTGATGTCATCTACAAAGGCAGAAAAGGTATCGTATTTAAATTCGGTATCGCTTGCTTCCACAGAATTTGGTGGACAATAAGACACACCACATTCGGCACTTGGCGTGCCCGGGTTGACGACGAAAATACGAATGTTGGTGCCTTCTTCTTGCTGATCTAATAAACGGCGGAAATGTGCTTGTGCTTCCGCTGAAATGGTAATTTGTTGCATAACGCTCCCACAATAAAACCTAATTAAATTTGTCGGATATGATACGCTTCATGTGGTTTTTTTTCCACCTTTTGGTGTAATAAAAAATGCCGCTGCCTTATCGTACGTTTTATGCTCGCGCCAGTCCCCACACTTGAATATGTGTCACATTAGCTTTGCGTAATAGCTTGGCGATTTCGTTTAATGTAGCGCCGGTGGTGATCACATCGTCTATTAAGGCAACGTGGCGATAAGGAAAATCTCTGGCTTTAGCGGAAAGTTGAAAGGCATTTTTGAGATTTTGTCGTCGATCTTTGGCACTAAGACCTCGTTGGGTCGGAGTGCGTTTGGTACGAGTAATTAAGTCATTTTTGACGGGAATGTTGATCCATTGGCTCAGTTGACGTGCCAATAAATCCGCTTGGTTATATCCCCGTTGCCATTGCCGAACATGATGTAACGGTACAGGCAGGATCACCTCAGGTAAAGGCAGCTGATGATTTCGTCGAGCTTCGCGGATGGCTAAATACAGCAGGCGCGCTAAAGTGCGGTCGAGTTGAAATTTTTTTTGAAATTTAAACCGATGAATCAGCGTGGAAAGTGGTTCGTTGTAACGCCCGATAACCACCATGCGATCCCATGCCGGTTCCTGCTGCAAACAGTTGCCGCAGTGCAAGGCGTTTTCCATCAGTTCTGAACCACAGCAACCGCAATAAGGAAAACGCCGAATCATTCGATTACAACGGCTACATAAGCCGTGTCTGGCAAGTTTAAGAGGCGCATGGCAATGCACGCAGCAGGATCGAAAAACGTTCATAAAAGCGACCGCACTTAATGAAGAAAACCGGCACATCATAAAGTGCGGCGCTTTTTTTTTGTTGCTTTTTTGCCCGATTTTAGGATCTGCCTCGCAAAAATGCTAAAATCAGGCAACATTTCCGCCAAATGTTGAATTTAAAGAGAAGAGAAAAGCATGACAATCCCGAATTATCGCGACCAAATTAAAGTAGTCTTTTTTGATATCGATGACACGTTGTTTATGAAACAACGTGATTTTCTGCCGGCAACGGTGCCTGTGTTTATGCGTAAATTGAAAGAAAACGGCATTATTCCTGCCATTGCCACAGGGCGTACCCGCTGTGCTTTTCCGCATAAATTGAATCAGGTGATTGAGCAGGAAGGCATTGATTTATTTGTGACCATGAATGGGCAGATGGCAAGTTATCGTGGGCAAGTCATTGAGAAACACGTGATTCCAACGGAAAAAATTCGCCGTTTGGTGCATTTTTTTGAGCAACATAATATGCCTTATGCGTTTGTGTCGGATCATACGGTCGCGGTTTCGGAGCGGAATTCAGTGGTACAGTTCGCGATGGATCCGATCTTGAAAGATTACATTGTGGATAAAGCTTTTTTTGAAGGAAACGATATTGGGCAAGTGTTGCCGTTTTATCGCGCGGAACAGGATGAGTTGGTGCGGAATTCAGGCGTATTGGATGGCTTGCGTGTGGTGCGTTGGCATGAAGACTCTGTGGATTTATTTGACGCGGAAGGCTCCAAAGCACGTGGCATTCAAGCGGTGGTCAAACATTTGGGACTACAGATGGATAATGTGATGGCGTTCGGTGATCAATTAAACGATTTCGAAATGTTAAGCACCGTGGGCGTAGGGGTTGCCATGGGCAACGGCCATGAAAAACTCAAAGCGATCGCGGATCATGTGGCGGAACCGCTTGATCAAGACGGCATTTATCGATTCCTCATCAAAGCCGGATTAATTGATGAATAAAAATAACGCGCTGAAAAGCGCGTTTTTTATATCTTTAGTCAATCGCATAACCTTGCGGTGGTAAGCGGTTGCCGTCTAAATAGGCGTGGTTGTCGGTAAAAGTGAGGCGCCCTTCTACAAACCATT
Source organism: uncultured Aggregatibacter sp. (assembly GCA_963515835.1). Lineage (GTDB taxonomy): Bacteria > Pseudomonadota > Gammaproteobacteria > Enterobacterales > Pasteurellaceae > Aggregatibacter. The sequence goes on along the minus strand of CAUPZK010000013.1, from coordinate 11,273 downwards.
TAATTGCCAAGGGATAAAAGCGAATTTCCTGTTCTTTGACCCGTTGTTCAATATCCGCAATGGCGTCTTCGGCAAAAATGGGTACTTTGGCTTGTAACACAATGGCGCCGCCATCTACTTCTTCATTTACAAAATGAATGGTCATACCATGCTCTGTTTCACCGGCTTCGATGGCTCGTTGGTAGGTATGCAGCCCGGGATATTTGGGCAATAAAGAAGGGTGAATGTTGAGAATTTTTCCCGCAAAACGTTGGGTAAATTCTGCCGTAAGGATTTTCATATAGCCGGCAAGTATAATTAAATCCGCACCGAGATTGTCGATTTCATCTGCGATATGGCGATCCATGGCGAGATTGTCGGCATAGTCACTACGTAAAAAAGAGCGGTGAAAAATTCCCGCACTTTTCGCCCGCTGTAGCCCAAAGGCATCCGCTTGATTGCTGAACACGCCGACGACTTCACCGTCAATATAGCGCGATTGACAAGCATCAATAATCGCCTGTAAATTCGCGCCATAACCGGAAATAAGAACAACGATTTTTTTCATTAACGAATAACAACTTGTGGTTCGTTTTCATCAGTGAGATGTTGGATATCCCCGATGACCCAAGCGGTTTCCCCAGCCTGTTGTAGCAGACCTAATGCGGTTTCTACGTCTTCTTGTGGCAATGCAATCACCATACCCACGCCGCAGTTAAAAGTGCGGTACATTTCGTAGTCGGTGATATTGCCTTGTTGTTGCAACCAATCAAACACTGCAGGCCATTGCCAGCTGTTTTCATTGATCACCGCTTTGACGCTGTTTGGTAATACGCGCGGTATATTTTCCCAGAAACCACCACCGGTTAAGTGAGCGATGGCGTGAACATTCACGTGTTTGATTAATTGCAAAATGGATTTTACGTAGATTTTTGTCGGTGCCAGCACATGATCGGCTAATGGACGGCCTTCTAACTGTGCTTCAGCTGGATTTACGCCGGCAACATCAATCACTTTCCGAATTAAAGAGTAGCCATTGGAATGTGGACCGCTAGAAGCGAGGGCGATTAACGCATCGCCAACTTTGACTTGACTGCCATCAATGATTTCAGATTTTTCCACCACACCGACGCAGAAACCGGCAAGGTCGTAATCGCCTTCGTGGTACATTCCCGGCATTTCAGCCGTTTCGCCGCCCACTAAAGCACAGCCGGATTGTTCACAGCCGTTTGCAATGCCTTTAATGACGTTGGCGGCCACATCCACATCTAATTTGCCTGTGGCATAATAATCCAGGAAGAACAATGGTTCGGCACCTTGTACCACCAAATCGTTTACACACATTGCCACCAAATCGATACCGATATTGTCATGACGATTTAAATCAATGGCTAAACGCAATTTTGTGCCGACACCGTCAGTGCCTGACACTAAAATCGGCTCCTTATATTTAGACGGAATGGCACAAAGTGCGCCGAAACCGCCTAAACCGCCCATGACCTCAGGACGAGTGGTGCGTTTCACTTCCGGTTTAATGCGTTCAACTAATTCGTTACCTGCATGAATATCCACGCCGGCATCTTTATAACTTAAGGATTGTGTACTCACGATGGCTTCCCATTAATGATGACTAAATTAATTAGGGCGCCATTGTACACGCTTACGCAAACGTTTGCGATACGTATAAAGGATTTTTCTCCAAAAGCCGGCTTTCAATTAGCTATTGAATAAGAATTGTGCCAAAATGAAAGACATAGGAATATTGCCCTTGGGCGTGAATAAGGAGTCTGATATGAAAAAAACGTTTGTATTTTTAACCGCACTTTTATTGGCTGCTTGCTCTTCCTCGCCTTCCACCAAGCCGACGTTAAATTCTCAAGTCAACGCGAAAGCGCAGGGCGATGTGCCGCTTGTTCCACCAAAAGAGACGAAAAACGGTTTTTTACAACTTGTGCCGGGTATTTTTTATTATGTGGATACTAATTCCGTTTGGGTGGATAACAAGGATAAACGTCTGATTCATTTTGATGTGGTGATTAACTTGGATAAAGGGTTATATGTATTCAAAGATCATCCGACGCTTTATGCCAAATCCATGCGCCAATATAAAATTTTAAATTGTGAGAGCCACTATTTCACTCACGTGCGCAGCGATTTTTATGCTGATTTTTGGGGCGACGGTATTCGCACGGCGCCGAGACGTCAATCTCAACATACTATCGCGTTACAGCCACAATCTTCCCTTTATACTTTAGGGCAAGTGATGTGTGCGAACATGTACCGTCGGAAATAAGAAAAGAAAAAGTGAGGTGAATTTTGACCGCACTTTCTGTCATCGAGATAACAAAAAAGCCATTTAGCATTTACTAAATGGCTTTTGTTTTTAGCGTATTTGGGGCTTATTGTTTAGCCACAATTTTTCCGTCAACGTAATCGACGCTAATCGGTTTTTCCGGTAACAAACTGCCGGACAAGATTTGTTGCGCTAACGGGTTCTCAATTTCTTGCTGAATCGCACGTTTTAACGGACGCGCGCCGTAAATCGGGTCATAACCGATTTCGCTAATGAAATTGAGGGTGCTGTCCGTAAAGTGCAACACATAGCCACGACTTTCCATGCGATTGATTAAGCGTTTTAACTGAATTTCCGCAATGGCGCGAATGTTGTCTTTATTCAACGGGTGGAACACCACAGTTTCGTCAATTCGGTTAATAAATTCCGGACGGAAATGTTGGCTCACCACAGACATCACCAAGGCTTTCATTTCATCGTAGCTTTCGGTTTGATTACCTTGAATCAAATCAGAACCTAAGTTAGAGGTCATGATCACCACCGTATTGCGGAAATCCACGGTTCTGCCTTGTCCGTCGGTTAAACGGCCGTCATCTAACACTTGCAATAAAATGTTGAACACATCATTGTGTGCTTTTTCCACTTCGTCGAGCAAAATCACAGAATATGGACGGCGACGTACGGCTTCGGTTAAATAACCGCCTTCTTCATAACCCACATAGCCCGGAGGTGCACCGACCAAACGAGACACGCTGTGTTTTTCCATGAATTCGGACATATCGATACGCACCATGGCATCTTCGCTATCAAACAAGAATTTCGCCAAGGTTTTGCACAATTCGGTTTTACCCACGCCGGTTGGTCCAAGGAATAAGAAGGAACCAATTGGGCGATTTGGATCGGAAAGACCGGCACGACTACGACGAATCGCATTCGCCACAGCGTCCACGGCTTCATTTTGTCCGATAACACGTTTGTGCAATTCTTCTTCCATGCGTAAGAGTTTTTCTTTTTCACCTTCCATCATTTTGGAGACCGGAATGCCGGTAGCGCGGGAAAGCACTTCCGCAATTTCCTCGTCAGTCACACGATAACGCAACAGGCTCATTTCTTTGCCTTCCGCACCTTCTGCTGCCGCTAATTGTTTTTCTAATTCCGGAATTTTGCCATATTGTAATTCGGACATTTTGTTCAAATCACCGGCACGGCGGGCTTGTTCCATTTGCGTACGGGCGTTTTCCAATTCCGCTTTAATGTGTTGCGCACCGGAAAGCGCCGCTTTTTCTGATTTCCACACCTCTTCTAATTCAGCATATTCCCGTTCTTTTTCCGCCAATTCTTTTTCTAACATTTCCAAGCGTTTGCGGCTGGCATCATCATCTTCTTTTTGTAACGCCTGTTGTTCCAATTTGAGTTGGATAATACGGCGATCTAAGCGATCTAACGGCTGTGGTTTAGAGTCAATTTCCATCCGAATGCTGGAAGCCGCTTCATCGATTAAGTCGATGGCTTTATCCGGCAACTGACGATCGGAAATGTAACGATGGGACAAGGTTGCCGCCGCCACAATAGCCGGGTCAGTAATTTGTACGTGGTGGTGGATTTCATAACGCTCTTTTAAGCCACGTAAAATAGCAATGGTGTCTTCTACGCTCGGTTCATCTACAAACACTTTTTGGAAACGACGTTCAAGTGCGGCGTCTTTTTCAATGTATTGGCGATATTCGTCTAACGTAGTCGCGCCCACACAGTGCAATTCACCACGCGCCAAACTTGGTTTTAACAAGTTGCCCGCATCCATGGCACCGTCGGTTTTACCTGCACCGACCATGGTGTGAATTTCATCAATAAATAAAATGACTCGGCCTTCTTCTTGCGCTAATTCTTTCAAGACGGCTTTTAAGCGTTCTTCAAATTCACCACGATATTTTGCTCCAGCGATTAACGCGCCCATATCAAGGGAAAGCACACGTTTATTTTTCAAACCTTCCGGCACTTCGCCGTTTACAATACGCTGTGCCAACCCTTCCACAATAGCGGTTTTACCCACGCCCGGTTCACCGATAAGTACAGGGTTGTTTTTGGTGCGGCGTTGCAACACTTGAATGGTGCGGCGAATTTCTTCATCACGCCCAATCACCGGATCCAACTTTCCGCTTTCCGCACGGGCAGTTAAGTCGATAGTATATTTTTCTAAGGCTTGGCGGCTTTCTTCCGCATTTTGGTCATTCACGTTTTGTCCTCCACGAATATGATCGATGGCTTGTAAAATTTGGTCTTTTTTCGCACCGCACTTTTTCAGTATCTCGCTGACGGCGCCTTTTTCTTCCAAGGCAGCAAGTAAAAAGAGTTCGGAGGAAATAAATTTATCCTGCCGTTGTTGCGCCAATTTGTCGCATAAATTCAACAAGTTAAGCAACTGACGGGAAAGTTGTACATCACCGCCATTGCCGGAGACTTGCGGAAGTTTGGCAAGTTCGTTGTTGAGTTCGTTACGCAACGCAGCAACGTTCACGCCGCTTGCGGTTAGAATCGGCGCCACTGAACCGTCTTGTTGATTTAACAAAGCACTCAATAAATGCACCGGTTCAATAAATTGATTATCCTTGCCAATCGCTAAAGATTGCGCTTCAGCAATGGCTTGTTGGAATTTAGTGGTAAATTTTTCAATATTCATAAGTATTTCCTTCTTCGTTCCATGGATGTTCTGTTGAACATTTGTTCGCCAAATTTAAATAAGATCGTTTTGAGGGATTTCAAGAGAAAAAATGAAAAATTTAGTTTTGCCGATTAATTTTTTAGATTTGATAGGTTTTATTTGTTTGAACTTTTAGTACATCTTTGGCTCTAACAAAAGCGTTTATCATAGAAAAGTGCGGTGTTTTTTCGCCGTCTTTTTATTTAGTAAAAAAGGAAGAAAACATGAAATCATTAAAATCTTTGTTGGCGTTAGCGGTTGCTATTGCTGTTTCCTCTACTGCATTGGCGGAAGAAAGTGTTTTATCTGAAGTGAAAGAAGGCGCAAAATCTGCATGGCAAACTGTAAAAGAAGACAGTAAAGCGGCTGGTACTAAAATAAAGAATGGTGCAGTGAAAGTAAAAGACACGACGAAAGAAAAATTCGGTGAAGCCAAGGATGCAACCAAAGAGAAATTTAGCGAAGCTAAAGATGCAACAAAAGAAAAGTTGACTGAGGCAAAAGAGGTTACTCAAGAAAAAGTTGCAGAAGGTAAGAAAGCGATAAAAGACAAATTACGCAATGACAAACCGGCACAGGTGGAAGATAAATCTACCGCGAAAGAAAAAAGTGCGGTGGAAAATAAAGCCAAAATGACACAAGGTAAAAAAGTGGATGTTAATACAGCAGATGCGGCGACATTAGAAAGTTTGTCCGGTATTGGTGAAGCGAAGGCCAAAGCGATCATTGAATATCGCGAGAAAAACGGCAAGTTTAAAAATCTCAATGATTTATCCAACGTACCTGGTATTGGCGATGCGACGTTAGAAAAAATGAAATCCCATGTGCGTTTTAATTAATTTTCCAAGATAAAAAAGAAGGGCTGTATTGAACAGCCCTTTGTTTTTAGAAAATAGAGATTATTTTACTAATTGCACTAAAATACGGCGAATTGGTTCTGCCGCGCCCCATAATAATTGGTCGCCGACAGTGAATGCTGCCAAATATTTCGGCCCTAAGTTGAGTTTGCGTAAACGTCCTACCGGAACGCTTAATGTGCCGGTGACTTTGGTTGGCGTGAGTTCACGCAAGGTACTTTCTTTATCGTTTGGAATGACTTTCACCCACTCGTTGTGTGATGCCAAAATTTGCTCGATTTCTGCCAGTGGGATGTCGCGTTTTAATTTGATGGTGAATGCTTGGCTATGGCAACGTAATGCACCGATGCGCACACATAAACCATCTACCGGAATTGGATTGTCGCTTAATCCTAAAATCTTATTGGTTTCCGCATAGCCTTTCCATTCTTCTTTGGTTTGACCACTTTCTAATAATTTGTCGATCCAAGGGATCAAGCTGCCTGCGAGAGGCGCACCAAAATTATCAATAGGGAAATTCTGATCACGCATTTTCGCGGTAACTGCGCGTTCAATATCTAAAATAGAGGAATTCGGATCTGCTAATAAGCCTTTGACTTCACCGTTTAATTCGCCCATTTGCACGAGTAATTCACGCATATTTTTCGCACCGGCACCACTAGCAGCCTGGTAAGTCGCAACGGAAATCCATTCTACTAAATCTTTCTCGAATAAACCGCCTAATGCCATTAACATTAAACTTACGGTACAGTTACCGCCCACATAGGTTTTTACACCGTTTTTCAAGCCTTCGCTGATGACGTGCTGGTTTACCGGATCCAATACGATAATTGCCTCTTTTTCCATACGTAATGCAGATGCTGCATCGACCCAGTAGCCATTCCAACCGGTAGCTTTTAATTTTGGATAAACTTCGTTGGTGTAATCGCCGCCTTGGCAGGTGACGATAATGTCGAGTTTTTTCAGTTCTTCAATATCGAATGCATTTTTTAAGGTGCCTGCGTTTTTGCCACCGAAAGTTGGTGCAGGCTGTCCTGCTTGGGAAGTGGTAAAGAAAACCGGATTGATATTTGCAAAATCATTTTCTTGCTGCATGCGATCCATTAAAACGGAACCGACCATTCCGCGCCAACCGATAAAACCAACGTTTTTCATAAGTTTGTCCTTCTAAATAAGATTGAAAATATGTTGTGTAAGCGCTTAATTAATAGCAAGAGAACGCAAATAAAAGCAAGTGTTTTTCCGATATTTTTTAACTTTTTAAAATAATCCCAAAACTGACCGCACTTTTTCTTTTATTTATCTTAATGTTAAGGTCAAAAAACGGGGAATTGATATGAGCAAAGCGATTGAATTTATGCTATGTTAAATATCATTTTTATTGTTTTAATGGGCGGCTTTAAGTTTATGGAAAAAATCATTATTGATGAAAATCAGTTTTTTAGAACGATTTCCCGTATTTCGCATGAGATCATTGAAAAACATCAGACGTTAGATAATTTAGTGATTGTCGGTATCAAACGGCGGGGCGCGGAAATTGCGGCGTTAATTAAACATAAAATTAAAGAATTAACTCAAGTTGAACTCCCATCTTTTGATTTGGATATCACCTTTTATCGCGATGATCTTGAGCCAACCCAAGAAGAGCAGGTGCCGATTTATAGTGGTGCTTCCGATTTTATTAATATCCAACATAAAGAAGTGATTTTGGTGGACGATGTGCTGTTTACCGGTCGCACGATTCGTGCTGCGTTGGATGCGTTAGTGGATTTCGGACGTGCAGCAAAAGTGGAATTGGTGATTTTTGTAGATAGAGGGCATCGTGAATTACCGATCCGTGCCGATTATGTAGGGAAAAACGTACCAACCAGTCGTAGTGAAAATATTCAGGTGCGTACCATGAAGTTTGACCAATGTTATGAAGTCGCGTTATTAACGAAATAAATTTGTGAACCTTTATTAAAATTGATAATCTAACCAACAATTTCAACCTTATAACGGAATATTAACGAAAATGAATTTGAAGTCTGTTTTATTTGTTGTACTTGGTTTTTTCGCATTTATTGCAAATGTGCAAGCTGAGGAAAAAGTGGTTGCAACAGTAAATGGCGTTCCTGTGTTGGAAAGCCAAGTAAAAAGTGCTTTAACTAAGAAAGGCAATCGCCAAGCAGCTTTAGATAAAGTGATTGACGATATTTTGGTTGCGCAGGCAGTAAAAGAATCCGGTGTCTCCGTTAATAATGCGCAAGTGGATAAAATTATTGAAGGTATCGCAGCGCAAAATGGATTAACGTTTGGTCAGTTGCTTGATGCTCTTGATTATCAAGGCATTAGTTATGCGGCATATCGTCAACAAATTGCGCAACAACTGATGATGTCGGAAGTACGTAATCGCGCAATTAGCCAAAGTGTTGATGTCTCTCGTGAACAGGTTGAAGCGTTAGCGAAAAAAATGTTGGCGGATGCTAAGGCAAAAGGCAACGTGGCGAAACTGACGGATACCCAATACGAAGTGCGTCATATTTTGTTAAAACTCAACCCGTTATTAAACGATGCACAGGCCAAAGCGCAGCTTGAACAAATCCGTACGGATATTCTTGCCGGTAAAACAACGTTTGCCGATGCTGCATTAAAATATTCCAAAGATTATTTATCCGGTGCTAACGGCGGTAGCTTAGGCTATGCTTTCCCGGAAATGTACGTGGGTCCGTTTAATAAAGCGATACGTACAACAAAACAAGGTGTCATTAGTGCACCGTTTAAAACTGAATTTGGGTGGCATATTTTAGAAGTGACCAATACCCGTCAGGCGGACCGCACAGAAGATGCTTATCGTCAAAAAGCCTACGAGCAAATCGTCAATCAGCAATTGCAAGATTCAGCCCGCGACTGGGTACAAGCATTGCGTAAACGAGCGAATATTAAATACATAAATTAACGGAAATCCCGACCCAATGGTCGGGATTTTGCTTTATAATACACCGCACTTTTCTTCGTTATTTTTATAAGATCTTATTCAATGAATTCAAAAAAGCATTTAGGCCATACGGCGCGTAAACGGTTCGGGCAAAATTTCTTGCACGACAACAATGTGATTCAAAATATTGTGGCGGCGATTTATCCGCAAACCAATCAATTTTTAGTGGAAATCGGCCCGGGCTTGGGGGCGCTGACCGAACCTGTTGCGGAGCAAGTGGAGCATTTGACTGTATTAGAGCTTGACCGTGATTTGGCGGAACGCTTACGCCATCACCCGTTTTTACATCAAAAACTCAATGTCATCGAAACCGATGCCATGCAGTTTGATTTTTCCTCCCTTTATGAACAAGAGCATTTGGCAGAGAAAGGTCAAAAACTGCGCGTGTTCGGTAACTTGCCGTATAACATTTCTACGCCGTTAATGTTCCATTTGTTTAAATATCATCACATTATTCAAGACATGCATTTCATGTTGCAAAAAGAAGTGGTGAAACGCCTATGTGCCGCGCCAAACAGCAAGGCTTACGGAAGATTGACTATCATGGCGCAATATTTCTGCCAAGTCATGCCGGTGTTGGAAGTGCCGCCAAGTGCCTTTAAACCTGCGCCAAAAGTTGATTCTGCGGTGGTTCGCTTAATCCCGCATGCCACACTGCCGCACCCGGTCAAGGATTTATATTGGCTTAATCGCGTCTGTTCGCAAGCATTTAATCAACGCCGCAAAACCTTGCGTAATGCCTTGTCCGGCTTATTTTTACCGGAAAATCTAACCGCACTTAACATTGATTTAAACGCACGTGCGGAAAATCTTAGCATTGCGGATTATGCCCGTTTGGCGAACTGGTTGGCGGATAACCCGCCGGCAGAGGTGAACAAAGAGGATGTGGTGGATTCCGAAGAGTAAAAAGAGCGGTCAAACATGGCGACATATTTAGTGGGCGACCTACAAGGTTGTTATGATGAATTACAAATATTATTGGATCGAGTGAAATTCGACCCAGCGCAGGATACCCTTTATTTAACCGGTGATTTGGTGGCACGCGGTGATAAATCGCTGGAATGTCTGCGTTTCGTTAAATCCTTGGGGAGTGCTGCTTACACGGTGTTGGGCAATCATGATTTACATTTGATTTCCACCGCACTTGGCATTAAAAAAATCAAACCGCGTGATCGTGTTGCACCGATTTTTTCTGCACCGGATTTTTTTGAATTAATCCATTGGTTACGTGAGCAGCCTTTACTTATCCATCATGAACAGTTGAATTTCGTTATGGCACACGCAGGTATTTCGCCTGATTGGGATTTGGCGACGGCCAAAGCCTGTGCCAATGAAGTGGAGAATGTGCTTCGCCATGGCAATTATCGCCACCTCATTGAAAACATGTATTCGGAACAGCCTGATCGCTGGTTGCCGCAGTTACAAGGGCTAGATCGTCTGCGCTACATTATTAATGCCTTTACCCGTATGCGTTTTTGCTATCGGGATCATCGCTTGGATTTTGCATGTAAATTGCCACTCAAGGAAGCACCGGAGAACCTTGTACCTTGGTTTGCCTTAGACAATCCGCTGTATCAAACCGAAAATATTGTTTTTGGCCATTGGGCAAGTTTAGTAGATGAACCTACGTCACCGAATATTTATGCCCTTGATACCGGTTGCGTTTGGAACAACCGTCTCACTATGTTGCGTTGGGAGGATAAGCATTATTTCACCCAAAGTGCGGTCAAAAATTACAGTGATTTTTAGGAATACTAATGAACTTAATTAATGCAAATGCGTGCGATCTCTTCAACATTCCCTTTTTTCAATTCGCCCAAATGAAAAAGTTTTGTCCCGAAGATATTCCGCGTATTAAGGCGGATTACAAATCCCATTGGGAGGCATGGAAAGCTACGATTTTGCAGGTGGCAGCCGAACTTGGTACGCCCTTTGCCAAGCCACACATTGAAAGTTGGACGAACGGTTGGCAAGTGCGTGGGCATTTCTTTGCGTATTTTAAATATGAATATAACCTTAATTCCGCCGCGATTTTATCAGTATTGCTGAATCGTCGTCGTTTATCGGTGAGTTTAGATTGGCATTGTTATCGCGCGGATCGATCGCAAATTAACGTGCAGCAATATAATCAATGGATCGAGCATTTTGATTTTTCTCGCTTTGCCGAATTGGATATTTGGCGTGGTGATGAAAGTGAATACGATGATTTTCGTAAAGTAAGCCAGTTGAGTCAACAGGACCTAACTTTACATTCTGATGAAGATTTCTGGTGTATTGGGCGAAATGTAGAAAAAGCAGAACTGGATAAATTAGATGTGACGCAATTTATCGTGGAAAGCATTCGTGATTTATTACCATTATATGAGGCTTGTCATCAAATTAAGCCGTAAAAAATATCCGAATTTCCTACCGCACTTCCTGTTATTTTTCCCCATTTTACGCTATTCTATGCCGTATTTTCTCAGTTAA
>CAUPZK010000012.1:0-50959 GCA_963515835.1 uncultured Aggregatibacter sp. | reverse complement strand
AAACATTCTCTGCCGGTTTTTCCGCCTTCACTTTATATTGCGCCGGAACGGTATTGCCGCTGTAAACCTTTGCTTGGTAAGCGGCAACCGCTTGCGTATCCAAAGGCGCATTCCCTTGAGAAAGGGAAGAAGAACAGGCTGCTAAAAGAACACTTGTCCCTACGATTAAAATCACGTTTTTCATCATATTATTTCAATCTTTCGGTGTTTCTGTCGGCGCTTGTGCCGGTATCATTTGTTGATGTTTTTCCTGCTCTTGTGCATCTAGCGCATCACGCGCAGAACGAATGCTGCGCTCAATAATGGAAACGCGCTGATCGTCTTTCGGCAACAGTTTTAACATCATCGCCCAAGTCACAATCGCCATTTTGTAATCTTCCGTTTCAAAATAACTGAACGCCAATAAACTTAATGCATCGATGTTCGTATGATCTTCACGAATCACTTCACGCAGTAAATTGTTTCCTTTTAATTTATCTGTCGGATCTTCAGAGAACATTAAAATACGTGCATAAGCCAGCTTATATAAATTATTTTTCGGATCTAATTTATTGGCACGTGCAAAACTATCTAAGGACATTTGCGGTTTATCCAAATTCAAACCAATTTGTCCAAGTAGCCACCAGTTTTTTGCATTCGTCGGATCTTTTTGTAAATCCAAACGTAATGCCGTGGCAAACTGTTGCATTTCACTTTCACTTAATGGGTTCGTTTCTTCCGTTTTCATTCGTTCAAAAAAGTGCGGTAACTTTTCAACAGATTTCTCTAACATGATTTCTGTCTGCCAAGCCCCCACCGAGAAATAGGCGGAAACCGCAATAATACCCAAGGCTAAGACACCGGAAATAAACCACAATTTACCGTAATTTTTGCCCTCCTCTAGTTTATTAGAGGCGTGTTGCGGAATATCTTCTAATAAAGCTTGTTGCAATTCCACTTTAAGCTGTTCGGTATTTTCCAACAGCCCTTGTTTTTCATCACGTTCAATTTCTTTTAAACGTTCAAAATAAAAGGCTTTATTTAACGTATCGCGTTGTACTGATGGTTTTTGTATGCTTTTTTTCAAGAGTGGAAAGAAACAAACCAAGGCAGCGATCAGCGTTAGTGCAAGAATGCTTAACCATAACGTCATTTGTTATTCTCCTTGTTTAATAGCTCATTTAAACGCTGTTGCTCCTCTTCACTTAAAGCGGTTGTCGTGGCAGTCTCGCATTTTGTTGCCACGGAAAGCGTTTGTGACTGTTTACGACGAAAAACAAACAATACGCCAAACAAAATTAAGACAATCGGTGCTCCCCAAAGAACCACGGTTGCCGGCGTAAGTGGTGGATCATAAGTCACAAAATTACCGTAGCGATCCACCATGTACTTCACCACCTCTTCTCTGGATTTGCCTTCTTGTAACAACTCAAAAACTTTACCACGCATATCGACTGCAATAGTCGCATTAGAATCGGCAATGTTATTATTTTGACATTGTGGACAACGCAATTCTTGGGTTAAAGAATGATAGTCATCTTCTTGCTGTGACGAACTGAAATTCAGTGCATCAATGGCACCAAATGCCGTCACACTAAAGAAAAGTGCGGTAGAAAATAAAAGTGTTTTTCTCATCACTCCTTCCCTCCGCCTAATTTTTGATAAATCGGCAGTAACGTTTCCTGCCAAACTTTTTCATTCACATCACCGGCATAGCGATAATGAATCACGCCATTGCCATCCACAATGAAGGTTTCCGGTGCACCGTACACGCCGAGATCTAAGGCAAAAGATCCTTTTTCATCTTTCAATACCACTTGATACGGATTGCCTAAATCATTGAGCCATTTTACTGCTTTCGCACTGCTGTCTTTATAATCGAGACCGATAATCGGCACCCCCTGTTTTGCGAGCTGATTCAAGTACTGATGCTCGGCATAACAGGTCGGACACCACGTTGCCCACACATTTAACAAAAGCGGTTTGCCTTGTTTGAACAGCGATTCGTCATAGCTTTTATCTGTGGCCAATAAATCCTGCAAGTTTTTTGCCGGCACCGGTTTCCCGACTAACGCTGACTCTAAAGCTTTCGGATCATCCCCTTGTGCATTGCGTTGCAGTTGCACCAAAAACGCCGCCACCAAAGCAAGAAAAATAATTAAAGGTAAATATAATTTCTTATTCATTAACAATACTCTACTATTTTAATTCAGATTTATTGCACATTGTCTTTGGCTAAAATCTGACTAAACCGATAGCGACGATCGAACATACACAATACGCCACCCAGCGCCATAAACAATCCGCCGAGCCAAATCCAGCGAATAAACGGTTTGTAATATAAACGTAGCGCCCAAGCATTATTGTCTAATTTTTCACCTAACGCAGCATATAAATCGCGACTAAAGCCCCAATCGATCGCCGCTTCGGTCATCGGCATTTTACTGACCGTATAAAGCCGTTTTTCCGCATAAAGTGTGGTTTCGTGTTTTCCATCACGGCTAATATCAATTTGTGCTTTTCCGCCCACATAGTTTGGGCCATTGGCATCACTAATCCCTTTAAACGTGAAATCGTAACCAGCGATTTGTACCGTATCACCGACATTCATACGAACATCACGTTCAATGCTGTAATTTTGGCTAAATGCAATCCCCCAAACCGTCATGGCAACGCCTAAGTGCGCCAAAATCATGCCCCAGTGAGAGCGAGATAACTTGGTAATCCCACGCCAGAAAGTATCACGATACGTTGCCCGTTGATGCATTTCATAGAGGCTTAACAGCACGATAATGACTGTCATCATGGTGCCGAGCACAGCGCTGACCGTAAGTTTATCTTGTAATAAATACGGCAAGGCAAACCCGGCAATCAACATGATAATCAAACTGGCAATCACCGGCGTGCAAATGGCGGAGAATTGATCGCGGCGCCATTTCACCAAAGGCCCAATACCTAACAGTAAAGCAAACGGTGTCATAATAATCAGGAACATTTGATCAAAGAATGGCGCACCAATAGAAATTGACCCTAAGCCTAATTGTTTGTGTACAAGTGGCAACAAAGTGCCCAACAACACGACACAAAGTGCGGTCATTAATAAAATATTATTTAACAACAACAAGCTTTCACGGGAGTAACGCTCTGCATTGTCACGTGAACGAATTTGACTTCCTTTGTAAGCATATAAGGTCAGTGAGCCACCAATCACCACGATTAAATAGGCCAACACATATAACCCACGCGTCGGATCAGAGGCAAAGGCGTGAACAGAGACCAAAATACCGGAACGCACCAAGAACGTGCCAAGCAAACATAAGGAAAAGGCTAAAATTGCCAGCAATACCGTCCATGCTTTAAAGGATCCGCGTTTTTCCGTAACCGCCAAAGAATGCAAGAGTGCTGTCCCCGCTAACCACGGCATGAAAGAAGCATTTTCTACCGGATCCCAGAACCACCAGCCACCCCAACCTAATTCGTAATACGCCCACCAAGAACCAAGCACGATACCAAGTGTTAAGAACACCCAAGCTGCCATCGTCCAAGGACGAGACCACCGTGCCCATGCCGTATCTAATTTACCGGTCATTAAAGAGGCAATGGAGAAAGCAAACGCCACGGAAAACCCAACATAGCCCATGTATAATAATGGTGGGTGGAAGATTAAACCGATATCTTGTAATAATGGATTTAACTCTTTGCCGTCCACCGGAAAGTCAGGGAATGTACGGGTAAACGGATTGGAGGTAAACAACACAAAAAGCAGGAAGCCAATACTGATAATCCCCATGATACCCAATACACGGGCAACTGCCTCTTGTGGTAAACGTTTACTAAACAAGGCAACCGCTGCACTCCACAAAGATAGCAACCAAATCCACAACAGCAAAGAACCTTCATGCGATCCCCAGACTGCGGATAAACGGTAATAAATCGGCAATGTCGTATTTGAGTTATTAACAACATATTGCACGCTGAAATCATTGATGGCGAATACATAAAATAGCGCGCAAAAAGACACGCTTAAGATGAGAAATAAACCGTACGTCATCGGACGAGCCAATGCCATGAACTGCACATTGCCTTTTTCAGCGCCCCACAGTGGAAAAATCGCTAACAACACCGCGATGGCTAAACTCAACGCAAGCGCATAATTTCCTAATTCTGCAATCATTACCGACCTTCTTGTCCTTTCGCTTGACGATCACGTTCACTCTCGCCTTTCAGATCAGAAATCCCCATAGGTTTATGGACTTTTTGCATTTGTTTTTCCAAATCCGGCGGCACATAGTTTTCATCATGTTTCGCTAATACTTCGCTGGCAACCAATAAGGTTGGCTCTTTTAAGATACCTTGCGCCACAATACCCTGTCCTTCACGGAATAAATCGGGAAGAATTCCTTCGTATTCAACGCTGATAGATGGGCCAATATCATTTAAATCAAACCGCACTTTTAAACTTTTCGGATCACGTTCTACCGTACCGGCCACCACCATGCCGCCGACACGAATACGCTGCCCTACTTCCGGTTTTAAATCGGCATCATCATTTTTACCGTAAATCACTTCTGACGGTGTATAGAATAGGTCAATATTTTGGCGTAATGCGTATAATACTAAAGCAGAAGCAACAGCAACACCTAACAGCACGAATAAGACAACAGATAAACGAGATTTACGTCTCGGATTCATAGCGTATCTCCTTTTTGTTTCATTTGTTGTAAACGGGCTTCACGTTGTTGTTCACGTTTGATAGATTTTAGCACCGCACTTTTACCTGAAAGGCTTTGCACAATAAGCACGACAATCGCCAATAAGCTCAGACCATAAGAAAGCCACACATAAAAACCATAGCCTCCCATATCAAGTAATTCACTCCAAGATTCAAAAAACATAGTTCCCCCAGTTCAAACTAGAATTTTTCAGCTAATGCTTTTACCCATGGGCGTTTAGCATCTTCTTTCAATAATTCGTTACGATAACGCACCAATGTCAACCAAATGAATAACGTCAGAAAACCAAAGATACATAAAATCAGCGGAATCAACATCGGAGTTGCAATAGATGGACGTTCCAATTTTGTAATACTCGCGCCTTGATGTAGGGTATTCCACCATTCCACCGAGAAATGGATAATTGGCAAATTCACGACACCCACGACACATAACACACTCGCCGCTTTTGCCCCCACATTACGATCTTGAAAAGCAGAATAAATCGCCAATACGCCTAAGTATAAGAAAAATAAAATCAATTCGGCAGTTAAGCGCGCGTCCCAGACCCACCAAGTTCCCCACATGGGTTTTCCCCAGATCGCACCAGTAATCAAGGCTAAAAGGGTAAATAATGCGCCAATCGGTGCCATCGCAATCATGGCTAACTGCGCTTGTTTAATCTGCCATACTAATGCCACTAATGCCGCCACCGCCATAGAGCCATAAACGCCCATAGACCAAATAGCCATCGGTACATGCACGTACATAATACGGAAGCTATTGCCTTGTTGATAATCCGCCGGCGCAAATGCAATCCCCCAAACAATGCCAACCGTTAATAAAAGTGCGGTTAAAATTGCGAAGAAAGGGCTAAATTTGCCACATAAATGATATTGTGTTTCCGGTTTTGCATAAGGATGTAACCATTTCCACATAAATAATCCCCTATTGATCCAAACTGATGCGTAATGCCGTAGCGATAGCGAATGGCGATAATGTCATCACGCCGGCTAAAATGGCACCTAAAATAGCTAATTGTCCGTTATAAGGCAGGTTTAATCCTGCAGCATCCAACACGGAAGCAGAAAAAATAAGCACAGGAATAAATAACGGCACGACTAACAAACTGAGCAATACACCGCCTTTACGCAAACCCACTGTTAACGCGACACCAATAGCACCAAGACAACTCAATACCGGTGTGCCTAATAATAATGTCAGCACCAACGCCCACCAAATTGGTATTTCCAATGACAACAATAATGCGGCGATAGGTGACAACAAAATCAGCGGCAACCCTGTCAATAACCAATGCGCCAAGACTTTAGCAAGTGCGGTTAAAACCAAAGGTTGCGAGGTGAGCATTAACTGCTCTAAAGAACCGTCGATATAATCGTCACGAAAGAGGCGTTCAAAGGACAACAAAGCAGATAACAACGCCGCCACCCATGCCACGCCCGGTGCAATACGTGACAATAATGCCGGATCCGGTCCGATCACCAAAGGGAACAACGTAATTACAATCAGGAAAAACCACAACGGGTTAAGAATCTCCGCCTGTTTGCGCATAGCAATTTGTAATTCGCGTTTAATAATATGCCAAAAGATCATGCCGTTACTCTGTACACTTAAACTGTTCTAAATTGATTTTTTTCAAATGCGCACTCGGCACTTCCTGATGACTGGTTAAGATCACGATACCGCCATTTTGCACGTGTTGTTCAAAAAGTGCGGTCAACACCGCTACGCCTTTTTTATCGATCGCATTAAATGGCTCATCTAAAATCCATAGCGGTGCTTTTGATAACCACAGACGCGCCAATGCAATGCGTTTTTGCTGCCCGGCTGAAAGCTGTGCCGCAGGAATGTCTTCACGCCCCAGTAGTCCCACTGTTTGCAACACATCCCACAGTATTTCATCGCCTTGGCGACAAGAGGTAATTTGTTGATAAAAACGCAAATTCTCCCACGCATTCAATTCCGGTTTAATGCCACTCTGATGTCCTAAATACAACAAATCAGAATGAAAAGCTTCGCGCTGTTTAATAATTGCGTCAGAATTCCACCGCACTTCGCCTTCTAGAGGAGAGGCAAGCCCGGAAATAATGCGTAACAAACTGGTTTTCCCAATGCCGTTGTGCCCTTCAATTTGCACAAAATCACCTGCCTGAATGTGTAAATTCACGCGATGAAAAAGGACTTTATCTCCCCGTTGGCAAGCGAGATTCTCAAGAATTAATTGATTGACCATAACAGATTGTTTCACAGACTTATTTTTGCGGGGCATTCTATCATAAGGAAATGAAATCACAGGTTAAATAACACAACTATTTAGAGGTAGTTTAACTACTCTTTGACTTAGAACAAATTTCGTTCTTTGTTACAAATACGAATACCTCTCATAACGTACGAAACCCTTGATATAACTGAGTTAATTCGTAGGTTATTTCCGATGTTTAACCGTTAACGTCACGTAACAAATGACCGCAATCACAGAACAAAGCACCATGGCGAATAACATTGGCGCCGCTGAATTAGTCGGCAATAAAGACACCAAAGATCCCATGCAAGCGCCAATGCCAAACCGTACGCTCCCGACCATAGAATTCGCCGATCCTGCCGAATTGGGGAACTTTTCTAAAATAGAGGCCATCGCATTAGAGGAAATCAATGGATTTTGCCCCACAAACACTGCCACGCCCAGCGCCATTGACCAAAAGCCTAAATCCAATAACGCCACAAGCAACAACCAGACGCCCGCCAAACCTTGTATCCCAAGCCCCAAACGGAACATGGTCTCCGCCCCCCATTTAGCCACTAAACGCCCATTTAAGAATGAACTAAAGGTCATCACGCCAATGTTCAACATAAAGAAATAACCAAAATTTTCAGGTTTGATGCCGTAAATCCCGATATACACAATCGATCCTGCCGTTAAAAACGCAAATAAGCCGGCAAAGGCAAAGGATGTTGAGAACATATAACCCAACACCGGTTTTTGTTTCCATAACGCCATAAAATTACGGGCAATAATATTCAAGCGTAACGGAATCCGATTTTCTTTATGATGCGTTTCCGGCACCACAAAAAAGACCAATAAAATACTCAACAGTCCCATGAAGGCGGTCACATAAAAAATGGCGTGCCAATGGAAAAAATAGACAATATAACCGCCGACAACCGGTGCGATCAGCGGCGCAACCATAAACACCAGCGTAATTGTCGACATCATTTTGGAAAGTGCATTCTTGTCAAACAAATCCCGCAACAATGCGCCCACCAATACCACCGGTGCCGCGCCAAAAAAGCCCTGAACAAAACGAAGTGCGGTGAAATTTCCGATAGAATGGATTTGCGTTAAAATCAATGCCGCTATCGCAGAAACCGTTACGCCTAACAAAATAATCGGCTTGCGTCCGAAACTGTCACCGAACGGCCCCCAGAATAATTGCCCCAGCGCCAAACCATAAGCAAAGGCGGTTAGCGTATGTTGTACCTGATCGTTTGTGACCTGTAAATCCTGCGCAATATTCAAAAACGCCGGCAGGTACATATCCACACCCAATGGCGGCAACATGGACAAAATACCCAACGCCACCACAAAAATAAAATTCGTTTTGACTGTTTTATTTGAGCTCAAACTAGGATTCTCCGCCTAAGTATGCGATTTCTTCCTCTGTTAAAGAACGAAATTCACCTTCTGCCAAATGTTCATCTAACACCACATTACCAATCTTCCAACGATGTAATGCAACAACTTTATTACCCAACGCGGCAAACATTCGTTTAACTTGATGATAACGCCCTTCGCTCAGGGTTAAATTCACGTTGTAATCATCTAAAATTTCGAGTGTAGCAGGTTTGGTCGGTTCTTTCTCGCCACGCAGCAAAATGCCGTCAGCACAAGCCTGCACATAATTCGCTTCAACAGGATCGGCCAAGGTGACCAAATACGTCTTCTCACAATGAAATTTAGGTGAGGTAATTCGGTGCGACCACTGACCGTCATCTGTCAGCAACACCAAGCCCGTGGTATCCACATCCAACCGTCCGGCACTGTGCAAACGGGCAGATAACGGATAATCAAAAAATTGATAAATGGTCGGATAATCGCCATCTTCATGGGAGCAAATGTAACCTTGTGGTTTGTGCAACATAATGTATTGCCCGTTTTCTACCCACATTAAACGCTCACCATCATAATAAATTTCATCGTCAGGGCTCACTTTCGCTGCCCCGCTCTTTTCAATTTTACCGTTAACGGTGACCGCACTTTGACGTAATACTTTTGCCGCCTGTGAACGGGTTAAACCGGTTGTTTCTGCTAAAAATTTATCTAAACGCATAAAAATTCCTTATAAAAAATATCACGCATTATAACGCTAATTTCCTCCTCCGCCCTCAGAAAAACATAACAAGAAATAACCGCACTTTATTAAAACGCCATAGATCTACATTTCTATACGTCCAACAAATTGTTAATAATGTGTGAAATGTCACAGAATTCTTTTTTATTTTAATTATAATGCGGGGTACTTTTTCTAACTGAATTTATTCAAAAGAGGATATTTTTATGGATGAACAACTTAAAAAAGCGGCATTAGATTTTCACGAATTCCCGATTCCGGGAAAAATTGAAGTGACACCCACCAAATCGCTTGCGACTCAACGTGACTTAGCCTTGGCTTATTCCCCTGGTGTTGCTGCGCCTTGTTTAGCCATTCAGGCAGATCCGGCAGACTCCTATAAATATACCTCTCGTGGCAACTTGGTGGCGGTGATTTCAAACGGTACCGCCGTGCTTGGTTTAGGCAATATCGGAGCTTTAGCAGGTAAACCGGTGATGGAAGGGAAAGGCGTATTGTTTAAAAAATTCGCCGGCGTCAACGTCTTTGACATTGAAGTGAATGAACACGACCCAGATAAGCTCATCGATATTATCGCATCTCTTGAACCCACCTTCGGCGGCATTAACTTGGAAGACATTAAAGCACCTGAGTGTTTTTATATTGAACGTAAATTGCGTGAAAGAATGAAAATCCCGGTCTTCCACGATGACCAACATGGCACAGCCATTATTTCTGCTGCGGCGGTACTCAACGGTTTACGCATCGTCAATAAAAAAATTGAAAATGTAAAACTGGTAGCTTCCGGCGCCGGTGCCGCATCGATTGCCTGCTTAAACTTATTAGTTTCCCTCGGTATGAAACGGGAAAATATCACCGTCTGCGACTCCAAAGGCGTGATCTATAAAAACCGTGATGATCGCATGGATGAAACCAAGAAACTGTATGCGATTGACGATAACGGCAAGCGTACGTTAGCCGAAGTCATTCCAAATACGGATATTTTCTTAGGTTGTTCTGCTGCCGGCACGTTAACGCAAGACATGGTTAAAACCATGGCAGCACATCCCTTAATTTTGGCACTCGCCAACCCAGAACCGGAAATTCTACCGCCATTGGCAAAAGAAGTCCGTCCGGATGCCATTGTGTGTACCGGCCGTTCCGATTACCCGAACCAAGTCAACAACGTACTTTGCTTCCCGTTCATTTTCCGCGGGGCATTAGATGTCAGTGCTACCACCATCAATGAAGAAATGAAACTTGCCGCGGTGCGCGCCATCGCTGACTTGGCATTGGCCGAACAAAGCGATGTGGTGACATCCGCTTATGGTGATACCGAACTCACGTTTGGCCCAGAATACATTATTCCAAAACCCTTTGATCCGCGTTTAATCGTGCGTATCGCGCCTGCTGTGGCAAAAGCGGCGATGGATTCCGGTGTCGCGACTCGTCCAATTAAAGATTTTGATGCATACATCGAACAACTCACCCAGTTCGTTTATAAAACCAACTTGTTTATGAAACCGGTGTTTGCGCAAGCGAAACAAGACAAGAAACGTGTGTTATTAACCGACGGTGAAGAAACTCGAATTTTACACGCGGTTCAAGAAATCTCGACCTTAGGCATCGCTTATCCGATTTTACTCGGTCGCCCAAGCGTCATTGAACAACGCATTAAAAAACTCGGGTTACATATTCAGGCGGGACGTGATTTTGAGTTAATTAACATCGAAAATGACGCACGTTATCAAGAATGTTGCAAAACTTACTATGACATGCTCAAACGTGCAGGCGTCACGCCGGATATTGCTAAACGGGAAATGTTTAACAACCCAACCGCTATCGGTGCCGTGTTATTACATTTAGGCCACGCTGACGCCATGTTATGTGGTTTAGTGGGACATTATGCCGACCATTTAAAAACCCTCAAAAACGTTATTGGTTTGCAAGAAGGGGTACATACGGCGGCGACCGTTAACGGCTTAGTGCTACCGGCTGGCAACTTATTCCTTGCCGACACCTTCGTGAACAACGATCCGACAGCAGAAGAATTAGCAGAAATTACGCTCATGACAGCAAAAGAAGTCAGTCTATTTGGTATTGAGCCACAGATTGCCTTAATTTCACATTCTAATTACGGCAGCAACAACACACCAAGTGCGGTCAAAATGCGTAACGTTTTACATTTAGTGAAAGAACGCGCACCGGAACTCACTATTGACGGTGAAATGCACTGTGATGTTGCCTTATCACAACAGCTCCGTGATGACGTGATGCCGGACAGCCCACTCAAAGGTGCCGCAAACGTGTTGGTAATGCCAAATATGGAAGCCGCACGTATCAGCCTAAATCTATTACAAGGTACGGCAACGCCAACAACCGTTGGCCCTATCTTAATGGGTTTGAAAAAATCAGCGCATATTTTAACCTCAGTCGCGTCTGTTCGCCGTATTATTAATATGGTGGCAATCGCTGCGGTAAAAGCGCAATAATCACCTACCAAAAAATAAAGAAGATGGCTAGTTGCCATCTTCTTTTTTATGCATAAAACATAGCATTTAATGATCTTAATCAATTTTTATGCTATCATTTTCCAGATTTTAAACATAAATTTACTCTAACAAAAGGAAAAATTATGGCTTATACTCTACCCGAATTAGGTTATGCCTATGACGCATTAGAACCCCATTTCGATGCGCAAACCATGGAAATCCACCATACTAAACACCACCAAGCGTATGTCAACAACGCGAACGCGGTGTTAGAAAACTCTCCAGAATTACAAGAACTTGCCAGCAGTTGTCCGGGTAAATTATTGGCGCACTTACATGACGTTGCACCGGAAAAACGCCCAGCATTACGCAACAATGCAGGTGGCCACTTAAACCACAGCTTATTCTGGAAAAGTTTGAAAAAAGGTACCACATTACAAGGTGCATTAAAAGACGCCATTGAACGTGATTTTGGTTCTGTTGAAAACTTCAAAGCGGAATTTGAAAAAGCGGCAGCGACCCGTTTCGGTTCCGGTTGGGCATGGTTAGTGTTAGAAAACGGCAAACTTGCGGTAGTTTCTACGGCAAACCAAGACAACCCAATTATGGGTAAAGAATTTGCGGGCTGTTCAGGCACACCAATCTTTGGTTTAGACGTTTGGGAACACGCTTACTATTTGAAATTCCAAAACCGCCGTCCGGACTACATCAAAGAATTCTGGAATGTATTGAACTGGGATTTTGCTAATGAACGCTTTGAAAAAGCATTAGCCGGCGTTCACCACTAATTAAGGCTTATAAAAACAAAAAGTGCGGTCCAAAATGACCGCACTTTTTTATTCTCACTTTTCACTTCTACTTTTTAAACTTATTCCACATTTTATCTTCTTCTCCGCGCCATAAACGTTGAATGTTCTCATGGTGACGATAAATGAGAAGACAACAAACTAAAGCAACAGGGAAAGTAAACTCCGGTTTAAACCACCAAACATAGAGCGGAACTAATAACGCGCTAATCACTGCGCTGAGCGAGGAATAACCGCTAATGAGGAAAACGAAAACCCAAGTTCCCAAAGTTGAAAATAATACCCCCCAACCAATTGGTGCAATGGCACCGAAAGCCGTTGCAACACCCTTTCCTCCTTTAAACTTGAAGAAAATAGGAAAAATATGCCCTAAACATGCCCCTAACGCTACCATGCCTAATTCAAATTGGGTTAAACCTAAAGAGTAACCGAGCCAAACCGGCAACATACCTTTTAAGATGTCACAAATTAAAACCCCAAGCGCAATCCAACGTCCACCAATACGCAATACATTTGTTGCACCAGGATTATTCGATCCTGCCTTTCTTGGATCCGGTAAGCCGGCAATACGACATAATAAAATCGCGCTAGAAATAGAACCAAGTAAATAGCTCAATAACATGTAGAAAAGGGCGAAAAGGCTCATAGGACTTCCTTGGAGTGGAAAAATTGTTCGTCTATTGTACCCAAAGTTGATAGTATAAGCCCACAAAAATTTAAGCGATAACGATAGGAACATCATGAAAGATCTCATTTTTATTGAAGGATTGAGCGTATTTGCGCAAATTGGCGTTTACGATTGGGAACAACAAATTAAACAAAAACTGATCTTTGATGTCGAAATGGCTTGGGATACGCGTCAGGCCGCAATAACGGATGATGTTCAATACACGTTAAATTATGCCGAAATCAGCCAATTTATCATTGATTATGTGCAATCCAAGCCATTCTTTCTAATCGAACGGGTTGCCAATGAAGTGGCAGATCAATTACAACGTCAATTTAACATTAGCCGACTTCGACTCAAATTGAGCAAACCAAAAGCTGTTGCACAAGCCAATAACGTTGGTGTCATTATTGAGCGGAATCGCTAATATTTTTTAGAGAAAGAGATCATTTGAAAGGTTTATTTTTACGCATTATTGCAGGTATATGCTTGCTCTTATGGGCGCTAGATATGGTATTTCCATGGCGACAAATCATGTCTTCAGAAGAAAATCCTTATCACGCCATTCAAAGTCGTGGCAAATTAATTGTAGGTACTATTAACAATCCTATTTCTTACTTTATCAATGCAGAAGGGCAATCCGGTTTAGAATATGAACTTAGTAAAGCGTTTGCGGATTATTTGGACGTTGAATTAGAAATCAAATCGTTAAACAACAACGAAGCGCTTTTCACCGCTTTAAATGAGCATGTTATTGATATCGCAGCAGCTAATCTTTTTTATCATCCCAATAAAGTTGAACATTTCCAATTGGGGCCATCATATTATTCTGCCTCTTGGCAAATTGCTTATCGAAAAGGTGAAAACCGCCCACGTTCGTTAGCGCAAATTAATGGCCAACTCGTCATTCCGGATAATGCAGAACTGGAGCATATCCTGAAAGAGGCCAAATCAAAAAATCCGCCTCTAACCTGGACGGTAAATAAAAAACAAACGCAAGAAGAACTGTTGTTACAAGTTGCTGACGGCAAAATTGATTATACGATTGCCAATTCTTTGGATATTTTAGCAGCACAACACATTAAACCACAAATTGCTGTGGCTTTTGACTTAACCGATGAAATGAGCGTGCATTGGTATTTAGCAAACAACGCTTCCAATGAATTGCAATCAGCCTTGTTAGATTTCATGAATGGCGCTATTGATTCCGGGTTAATTGCCAATATTGAAGAAAAATATTTTAGTCATTTTCGTGACTTTGACTATGTTGATGCAAAATCTTATTTAAATGCGATAGAAACAATTCTTCCAAAATTTGAACCGCTCTTTACCAAACATAAAGGTAATTTGGACTGGCGCTTATTAGCAGCGATAGCCTATCAGGAATCCCATTGGAATCCTGATGCCACCTCACCAACGGGTGTTCGAGGCATTATGATGCTGACAAAAGATACTGCAGAACATATGAAAATTCAGGATAGAACCGATCCTGAGCAAAGTATCAAAGCCGGTTCAGAATATTTACATTGGTTGCTTGAACAGATGCCTACCAGTATCAATGATGAAGAAAGAATTTGGTTTGCTCTGGCAGCGTATAACATGGGGTTAGGTCATTTACTGGATGCTCGTCGTCTGACTAAAAACTTGGGTGGAAATCCGGATAACTGGCTTGATGTCAAAAAGAATTTACCGTTGCTAGCAGAAAAGCGTTACTATTCAAACCTTAAATACGGCTATGCACGAGGCTATGAGGCGTTTCAATACATAGAAAATATTCGTCGTTACATGAATAGCATTGTGAATTATTATCGCGTTCAGCAAAATCAAAGCGAGAAACTAACGCAAGAATCTGATAATGAGATCAAAAATGCAGAGAAAGAACATTCCGATTTGAATGAAAATAAACAACATGAAAATCGACAAACAGAGGAAAACATCCATGCACAAGAAAAGATTTCTCAAACCAACTAAGAAAAAATTTATTCGCCAACAACAAGTACGAACTTTGCGTTTAAAGCATTTAAAACAGCGTAAAGCGAAACTGTTTGCCCGCCATGCGTTACAATTCGTGGTACAAGATATCTAAAACAAAAAATGGTGCCGTTTCTACGACACCATTTTTTTACATCTATTCAACAGAGAACCTTACTTGAATAAACGTCTACTCCCCCTTGTATCAAGACGTTTAAATTGGCTAATTAAAACAACTAACAACACAAGTAAATAAACGGCAAACATGACTACAATCCATTGCGCCATTGAAAAGCCAATGAACGTCCACGCCATATCATCACAAGAACCGGTCGGTTGAAATAACACAGGAAACCATTTATCCAATGGCAAAGTTTGTGGAAATTCAGGCAAATAAGAACATTGATTCCAAGGTGCAGGATGAAGTTGGTAATCTACATGTTTGAGAGAAAGCAGCAGCCCTTTAACTGCACTGACAAAAGCAATAAATAGCGCCAATAAACGGACAATCAAAAAACGTGGTGCAATTATACCGACAACTCCAGCAAAAGCTAATCCAAATAACGCCACTCTTTCATAAACGCACATTACGCAAGGTTGTAATCTCATACCATATTGGAAATAAAGTGCAATTCCTTCCAATGCTAATGCTGAGGCCATCAATAACAACCACCCGCTGCGCTGCACGGAAAGTGTTTTGAAAAATTTTAGCATAGAGATCTTTCTCCCTAGAAAATGTTAAATCGGCATGATGAGGCCCAAATTCGCCAACCAAATTGTCATTGGCGGTAAAATATATTCCACAGCAAAAAAACCTACCAGTGACAATACAATGGTATAAGGCAATGCCATATAAACCATTCTACCGTAGGAGAGGTTAATAAGCGGTGCAAGTGATGATGTTAATAAGAATAAAAAAGCCGCTTGCCCATTTGGGGTAGCTACAGAAGGTAAGTTAGTGCCCGTATTAATTGCCACTGCTAACAATTCAAACTGATGTGGTGGAATAATATTTGCAGCCAAGGCATTCTTCGCTTCGTTAATATAGACTGTCGCCACGAATACATTATCAGAAATAGCAGAAAGTAAACCGTTGAAAGCATAAAACAATGTAAGTTGAGTATTTTCTTCTGCAGACAAAACATAATGCACAATTGGAGCAAAAAGCTTTTGGTCGATAATCACTGCAACAATCGTAAAAAACACCACTAAAAGTGCTGTGAATGGCAAAGATTCTTGGAAAGCCTTACCTAAGGTATGTTCACTAGTGACACCACAAAATGCAGTACATAGGATAATAATACTTAATCCTATTAACCCTACGGAAGCTAAATGAAATGCTAAACCTATAATCAACCAAACACCGACTATCGCTTGCACAATGAGTTTCAGACGTTCCTGTTTACTCATTTTTTTCATATTGGCAAGATCAAAATCAGCTAATACGTCCCATACTTTTTGCGGTAGTTTTGCACCATAGCCAAAGAAGTGAAATTTCTCTAGCACTACACAGGTTAACAAGCCACTAATAAATACAGGAATAGTCACCGGCCCCATGCGGAAGAAGAACTCGACAAAATTCCAGCCTGCTTGGTCCGCAATAATTAAGTTCTGCGGTTCTCCTACCATCGTCATTACGCCACCCAACGCAGTTCCTACTCCAGCATGCATCATTAAACTGCGTAAAAAAGCACGAAATTCTTCTAAAGTTTCATGGTGAGTACCAATTTTTTCGTCATTAGTAATATCGGTAGAATCATAGAATGTACCACCAGAAGCAACTTTGTGGTACACGCCATAAAATCCCATTGCAACACTGATTATTACCGCCACTACGGTTAACGCATCCAAAAATGCCGATAGAAAAGCCGCACTAAAGCAAAAAGCCAAAGAAAGCACTAATTTGGAATGGATATTAAGAAGAAGTTTAGTGAAGACAAATAACAATAATTGCTTCATGAAGTAAATACCCGCTACCATAAACATTAATAGCAAAATCACTTCAAAATTAGCCAACACCTCCGCCTTAATATGTTCAGGTGTCGTCATGCCAACAAAAATCGCTTCAATAGCAAGTAACCCACCAGGTTGTAAAGGGTAGCATTTTAGTGCCATCGCCAAGGTAAAAATGAACTCAATGACTAACAACCAACCTGCCCAGAAAGGCGAAATTGAAAATAAGATAGGGTTAATAACAAGAAAGGCGACAATCGTTATTTTGTACCAATCCGGACTGGAGCCCAAAAAGTTTTTTAGAAACGCCTGTTTATAATTATCCATACAAGTTGACCTTAATTCTCTTAATTAACAAGATATTAACCTACGCTATTCGAGGCCACTCCAGGCTAAACTCTGTCAAAAATCACAAATATTGTCAATGAATTTAAAAAATAATTATCTAATTGTAATGTATAGTTGTTTCTACGATAATAACCGCGAATTTACCTTCTATTTATACTAAACAATTATGCATAATGACTCGACTCTTCTAAAAGCGCAAAGTCCTGCTGCTTTAGCTGAAGAATATATTGTAAAAAGCATTTGGAATAATTATTTCCCCCCTGGTTCAGACTTGCCTGCCGAACGTGAACTTGCCGATAAAATCGGTGTAACAAGAACAACGTTGCGTGAAGTATTACAACGCTTAGCGCGTGATGGTTGGCTCAGCATCCAACATGGCAAACCAACAAAAGTAAATGATATTTGGGAAACCTCCGGTCTTAATATTCTAGAAACCATGATTCAGCTTGATGGTACAAGGTTACCTTCGCTCATTGCCAACATGCGCTCAGCACGTACTGATATTTCAATGATTTATATTCCCAAAGCTTTTAAACGCGCGCGGGAACAATCACTCAGTATTTTGCAACCGCTCAATAACTTGCAAGATACGGCTGAAGATTACACAAAATTCGACTACGATGTCTTCCGCAATTTGGCGTTTGCTTCAGACAATCCAGTTTATGGCTTAATTTTAAATAGCTTCAAAAGCCTATATTCCCGTATCGGCTTATTTTACTTCCGAAATCCCGAAGCTCGCGCACTTGCCAAACGCTTTTATACAAAACTTCAAGACATTTGCCAACGTGAGGCTATTGATGAAGTGGCTCCTTGCGTTTTGCAATACGGAAAAGAAAGTGGCGTCATGTGGGCCAATATGCAGGCCTTTTTACCGGAAAATTTTAGTGAATAATGCGAAGCCAAAAATCATTCCAAAAATGACCGCACTTTATGCCAAACAAAAAGCCCCGAATATCCATTCGGGGCTTTTTCTTCGGGAAATCATTACTGATGATAATGTGACAAGAACCGCGCAAATTTGCCAAGCGCTTCTTCAATTTGATGAACATACGGCAATGTCACAATTCGGAAGTGATCCGGTGAATGCCAGTTAAAACCGCGCCCATGCACCAACAAGACTTTTTCCTGTGCCAATAAATCAAACACCATTTTTTCATCGTCATACATATTAAATTTTTTGATGTCGATTTTCGGGAACATATACAGCGCCCCCATCGGCTTCGTACAACTAATTCCAGGAATTTGGTTGAGCAATTCATAGGCTTTATTGCGTTGCTCTAACAAGCGTCCGCCCGGCAAAATGAATTCGTTAATGCTTTGATAGCCACCAAGTGCGGTCTGAATCGCATGTTGCATTGGCACGTTGGCACATAAACGCATAGACGCCAACATATCCAAACCTTCAATGTAACCTTTGGCGTGTTTTTTGGGTCCATTTAAAATCATCCAACCTTGGCGGAAACCGGCAACACGATAGGCTTTAGATAAACCGTTAAACGTGACCGTTAATAAATCAGGCGCTAACGCGGCGATATGGTGGTGTACCGCACCGTCGTATAAAATTTTGTCGTAAATCTCATCGGCAAAAATAATTAAATTATTCTGACGTGCCACTTCAACGATGTCTAAAAGTAATTCTTTGCTGTAAACCGCCCCCGTTGGGTTATTCGGATTAATAATCACAATGGCTTTCGTGCGTGACGTAACTTTGCTTTTAATGTCTTCTACATCCGGGAACCAATCTGCCTGTTCATCACACAAATAATGTACCGCTTTACCGCCCGCCAACGTTGCCGCGGCAGTCCATAATGGATAATCCGGCATAGGAATTAACACTTCATCACCATCATTCAACAGTGCTTGCATCGCCATCGTAATCAACTCTGACACGCCATTTCCGATGTAAACATCATTCACCGTGACGCTACGAATATCTTTCGATTGATAATATTGCACAATCGCTTTGCGGGCAGAATAAAGCCCTTTAGAGTCACAATAACCTTGGGCTGAAGGAAGATTGCGTAAGACATCAACGAGAATTTCATCCGGCGCTTCAAAACCAAAAGGCGCGGGGTTACCGATATTCAGTTTTAAAATTTTATGCCCTTCTTCTTCAAGGCGTAGTGCCTCTTTGTGCACGGGTCCGCGAATATCGTAACAAACGTGCTCTAATTTATCTGATTTGGGAAAGCGTTCCATAGTTTTGACCTTGAGTAATTAAGAAATGAAATATTTTGTGAAAAATTCCCGTAAAGTGCGGTAGAATTGCGGTTCATTTTTAACTTATTTTCCCGTTAAAGACAATGCTTTTTCAAAATGGATAGTTTGCAATCAATTAAAACGCAATTAATCAGTCAAATTAATGCATTACAATTAAATCAACCTCATCACATTTCGGTTTGTTCAGCACAAGCCGAATGCACGGTTGATTTATTAGGTTGGCTAAAAGCACAACCGCACTATCCGCAATTCTATTTTCAATTACAGCACACAACGCAATGCTTTGCCACGCTTGGCGCCATTCGTACATTTCAACACTTAGATGCAGCGCAAGATTTCGTGAATCAACACAATTTTTCTCTTTTCGGCGGCATTCAATTTTACGGGCAAACCACCTTTTTTCTACCACAGTTAGTGTTAGAACAGCGTGATAATCAAATTCACGTCACGGTTTTTATTGACCAAAATGATCTTATCCAAAGTAAAGACAAAGCATTACAGGTTTTAAAAACATTTGAAAAAACGACCGCACTTTTACCGCTCCAAACCCAAGCGGATTTAATTGACCAGCAAGCGAATCCGACGCAATGGGTAAATTGGGTAGAAAAGGCCCTTGCGCAAATTTATGAAAAAGCGATCACCAAATTGGTGTTAGCCAATAAAAGCACCTTTGCCCTCAATCAACCGCTCAATGCCAAGGATTTTTTAGCGCAAAGTCAAATTTACAATAAAGGCTGCTACCACTTTCTTTTTGCGCAAGATGACAAAACCAGTTTCCTTGGTTCTTCGCCGGAACGGTTGTATGCACGTCATGAGCGTCATTTAAAAACAGAAGCCCTCGCAGGCACCGCGCCCATGAGCGAAGACCATGAAAGCAGTTGCAAACAAGCTGATTGGTTACTTGCTGACCAGAAAAATATCCATGAAAACCAATTAGTGGCGGATGGGATTTGTGCCAATTTAGCGCCCTTTACGAAACACATTGAAATTGGCCATCTTGGCATCAAACAACTTCGTCAAGTACAACATTTACGCCGAGAAATCACCGCACTTTTAACCGATAACTGCACCGACTTAAACTGTTTGCAAGCCATTCATCCAACGGCTGCCGTTGCCGGTTTGCCACAACAAAAAGCAAAAACATTGTTACAGCAAATTGAACATTACGATCGCAGTTGGTATGCGGGCACATTAGGCTTTTTTAATCAACAACAGGCGGAGTTTTGTGTGGCGATTCGTTCGGCCTTTCTTGAGGCAGACAAAATTCATGTGTTTGCCGGCGCCGGTATTGTTGAGGGCTCAGTTCCCTTGCTAGAATGGCAAGAAATCGAGCGCAAAGCCGCGGGATTAATCTCATTATTAAAAATAACGACATCTAAAAACGGAGAGCAAAAATGTCAGTAAGCGTCTTTAATCGTTGTTGGTCAAAAGTGATCTTGGAAACCCTTGTGCGTCAAGGTGTAACCCACTTTTGTATCGCGCCCGGTTCGCGTTCGACCCCACTGACATTGGAAGCCGTACGTTTACAAAATGCCAACCGAGCCCTTTGCCATACGCATTTTGATGAACGCGGTTTAGGTTTCTTTGCCCTTGGCATCGCAAAATCCACCAAAAAACCCGTTGCCGTTATTGTCACTTCCGGCACGGCTGCCGCCAATTTATATCCGGCAATCATTGAAGCCCGTCAAAGTCACGTCAATCTGATTGTACTCACTGCGGATCGCCCACCGGAACTCTTAGAGTGCGGTGCGAATCAAGCGATTTTACAAGAAAATATGTTTGCCGATTATCCCCTTGCCAATTTGAATCTTCCGCGCCCAAGCCAAGATTATGCCGCAAGTTGGTTGATTTCAAAAATTGAGCAAGCCTGCTATAAACAAGCGGAAGAAGCGGGCGTGATTCACATTAATGTGCCTTTCGCCGAACCTTTATATGATGCCAATGCCGAAGAAATTGACGTGCATCCTTGGTTAGCACCTGTTCAACGTTGGTTAAGCCAAAATAAAAGTTGGACAACCTATCCTGAACAACATCAAGAAGTGTTAATTCACGAACACTGGGATCATTGGCGTACTAAACGCGGAATTATTGTGGCGGGCAGAATGCCGGCAGAACAAGCCATGGGCATTGCTTCTTGGGCAAATACGATGGGTTGGGTGTTGCTGACCGATATTCAATCCGGTGTGGAAGCCAGTTTGCCTTATGCAGATATTTGGCTTGCGAATCAAACGGTGAAACAAAAAATGTTGCAGGCAGATATTGTCATTCAGCTTGGCAACCGATTTATTAGCAAACGCATTAACCAGTTTTTAGCCGAATTTAAAAACGAATATTGGATTGTGGATGAAAACCCACAAGCGGTGGACCCTTACCATCATTCCCACACCCGTTTTGTTGCCAAAATTCATCATTGGTTGCGCGCCCATCCGCCGTTAAGACAAAAACCGTGGTTATTAGAAGCGTTGGCGTTATCCAAATTCTGCGCCACCTTTATTGAGCAGCAAGTGGGTGGCAATTTAAACGAGGCTTCCTTAGCCCACCACATTGAACGTTTACTGCCAAACAATGGCACCCTTTTCCTTGGCAATAGCTTATTTGTGCGTTTAGTGGATGCGCTCACCAAATTGCCGGAAGGCTACCCGATTCACACCAATCGCGGGGCGAGTGGAATTGATGGTTTACTTGCCACTGTTGCCGGCATTGGTATCGGCTCTAACCAACCGGTCGTCGCTTTAGTGGGCGATACTTCCGCACTCTATGATTTAAACTCGTTGGCATTATTCAAAAAACTTACCCAACCGACTATTTTATTTATTATTAATAACAATGGTGGGGCGATTTTTGATATGTTACCGGTGGATGCTGAAGTGAAAGATAAATTCTATCGCATGCCACACCACACCGAGTTTTCCCAAGTGGCGTCCATGTTTGATTTAAAATATGCCCGTCCTTATACTTGGGCGGATTTAAGTGCTGTGTTGAAACAAGCCTACTCACGTCGTGAAGCGACTATCATCGAAATTAAAGTCGCGCCGAATGACGGCAGCACCATTTACAAACGCCTCATCGACCAAATCAGCTATGCGGTTATTGGTGAATAAACGAAAAGATCAAAAGCAAACGTGCACATGCGAGTTTGCTTTTTTCATATGATGAAACCTTATCTCATTTTTTTACACGGCTTACTCGGTACCCAAGCCGACTGGCAAAAACTCACGGAAAATCTACCGCACTTTCATTGCATTGCCTTGGATTTGCCTTTCCACGGCAGCGCCAAAAATCACCCCGTAAAGGATTTTGATGACACCAGTGCTTATCTGGCACAACACATCCAAAGTGCGGTAGGAAATCACCCCTATTTTTTAGTGGGCTATTCCCTTGGGGGAAGAATCGCGCTTTATTACGCCCTTTGCAGCCAACAGGACAAATACAACCTTCAAGGGCTGATTATTGAAGGAGGCAATCTTGGATTGACGAATGAGGCAGACCAAAAAGTGCGGTGGGAAAATGATGTGTTTTGGGCACAACGTTTTCGCCATGAAACCGCGACTTCCGTACTGAATGATTGGTATCAACAACCTGTCTTCGTCCATTTAACAGAAGGCCAACGCAAGGCGTTGATCGAAAAACGCCAAGCCAACTGTGGCGACAATATTGCCAAAATGTTGTTAGCAACGTCTCTTGCCAAACAACCGGATTTACGCCCTTACGTCAAAAACAGCCCTTACCCGATCGCGTATTTCTGTGGCGAACGAGATCATAAATTTAAACAAATGGCGTTAGACAATCAGTTGAACCTGACACTGATTCCACAGGCAGGACATAATGCGCATCAAGAAAATCCAACGGCATTTGCAGCCCAATTAAATGCGTTATTACAGGATAAATTCATTGCTTTTTCGCCGCGCAATGGCTAAAATCTGCACTCCTTTGTCGTCGCTGAATTAGAGATCGGCGAACGATGTATCATTAACCACTTCATATTAGGAGTTATTATGTCTCTAAGTACTGAACAAAAAGCAAAAATCGTTGCTGAATTTGGTCGCGATGGTAAAGACACCGGTTCTTCCGAAGTTCAAATCGCTTTATTAACCGCACAAATCAACCACTTACAAGCACACTTTGCTGAACACAAAAAAGACCACCACGGTCGTCGCGGTTTATTACGCATGGTTTCCCGTCGTCGTAAACTTTTAGATTACTTAAAACGTACTAATCTTGAACTTTACAGCAGCTTAATCGCTCGTTTAGGTTTACGTCGCTAATCTTTTTAGTTGTGTTAATCGAAAACCCTCAACATTTGTTGAGGGTTTTTCTTTTTTATCAATGCCGTGATTAATAGCAAATGAACAAAATCCCTCTGAAATGTTGCATTTTTAGTCTAAAAGCGTATTATAGCCGTCCAGATGGAAATACTTCCAAATACCCTTACATTTATTCTGTATAAAATTATGCCGGAGAAACAATGAGTCAATATTTATTTACATCCGAATCCGTTTCCGAAGGACATCCGGATAAAATCGCTGATCAAATTTCTGATGCGGTATTAGATGAAATTCTTAAACAAGACCCAAAAGCCCGCGTTGCCTGTGAAACCTATGTGAAAACCGGAATGGCATTAGTAGGCGGTGAAATCACCACTTCTGCTTGGGTCGATATTGAAAACTTAGCTCGTGAAGTGATTTGCGACATCGGTTACACCAGCTCCGAAATGGGCTTTGATGGCCGTTCTTGTGCCGTATTGAATGCGATTGGCAAACAATCTGCCGACATCAACCAAGGAGTGGATCGTGAAAATCCATTAGATCAAGGCGCGGGCGACCAAGGCATTATGTTCGGTTACGCCACTAATGAAACCGATGTATTCATGCCGGCCGCCATCACTTATGCCCACCGTTTGATGGAACGCCAAGCACAAGTGCGCAAAAGTGGCAAATTAGATTGGTTACGTCCGGATGCAAAAAGCCAATTAACATTTAAATATGAAGATCACAAGATCATCGGCATTGATGCCGTCGTGCTTTCCACCCAACATGCTGAAACCGTCAGCCAAAAAGATTTGCATGAAGGCGTGATGGAAGAAATCATCAAACCGGTATTGCCGGCGCAATGGTTATCCAAAGACACCAAATATTTCATCAACCCAACCGGCCGTTTCGTTATCGGTGGCCCAATGGGCGACTGTGGTTTAACCGGTCGTAAAATTATCGTGGATACTTACGGCGGCGCAGCGCGTCACGGTGGTGGTGCATTCTCCGGTAAAGACCCATCGAAAGTTGACCGTTCTGCTGCCTATGCTGCCCGTTATGTAGCGAAAAACATCGTTGCTGCAGGCCTTGCCGATCGTTGTGAAATCCAACTTTCCTACGCTATCGGTGTTGCCGAACCGACATCCATCATGATCGAAACCTTCGGCACAGGCAAAGTCGCTAATGAATTGTTGGTCAGCCTAGTGCGTGAATTCTTTGATTTGCGTCCTTACGGCTTAATTAAAATGTTAGATTTAATCCAACCGATTTACCGCCAAACCGCCGCTTACGGCCACTTCGGTCGCGAACAATTCCCTTGGGAAAAAATCGATCGCGCAGCAGAGTTACGCGCAGCAGCCGGATTAAAATAATCTTGAATCGAAATGAAAAAAGGATAAGTCGAAAGGCTTATCCTTTTTGTTTAACTAAAAACAAAGAAATTTTTAACCGCACTTTTAGCGAAGTACATCAATGTCTAAAATAGGATCAACCGCCTGCCAATAATTTTTCGCACTGCTATATTTCCAATCCTGCGGCTCAGATACAAACCCACTCATCACCGGATTTTGATGAATATAGTCTAGCTTTTCATTGAAAAATTTATCGGAATGAATTTCAATGGGTTGGTTGTGGTGTTGCCAGAATTGGTATTGCTTTACATAACTATACTTTTTCGCCGCTCGCCGGAACATCCATAGTAGCCATTCCTTACGACTTTCTTGTTGGTTATCTTTGATTAGTCGAAGTAAAATGCTTTAAGTCTCGAATCAGTTCTGCGGGATCAGACTGTTCAGCTTTAAAGAGTAAATGAATATGGCTCGGCATAATGCAATAACCATAAATTTTCATCCCTCTATTCTTTCGACAATATTCCAATGCCTCTGTAACCTTTTCGAAATAAACTTCTCTGATAAAGACATCAATCCAAAAAACCGTAGCAAAACTAACAAAATAAATACCTTCAGGATTATAGAATTTATATTTTCTACTCATTCGCGTAATCATCTAAAAATAATAAAATCCTGAAACTATATAAATTTTATTTTAAAACCTATAAAGGCCTCCTATTTTCTCGATCTAACTCACAAAAGTACAATCCAATCACTTAAAAAACTAAACTAATCATCAAATCGATAGCGCACGCTTCACAGCGTGTGCTTATCACCGAGTAAAAAAGAAAAAGGCACACGTTAGGAAACGTGCGCCATCATGGGGGTCTCCCTACGCGCGCCTAAATTCAGAGCATAAAAAAGCACGCGTCAGGAGACGCGCGCTATCGTGAGGAGAGGCTTATATTTTAAATATTAACATCACATTTCCTTGATTGAACTTTAAGTTCCAAGTTAAAATTTTTCCTCATTTTCGCCTGACAAACCTGAAACTTAGTATCTGCTTTGGGGTATCTATTACAAACAACATATCCCTTTCTGCTAGTATTTAAAGTTGAATTATAATTAGTCACTACAAATTGAATAGTTTCTGAAATTTGTTTGATAGCATGCTCTAAATCAGTCCCTTTTAGTTCAATATAATGTTCCCTACACTCTTTATAAGAAGGATCTGATACATAAAGAAAAAAATCACACTTGCTCTGTTCTGATGTAATTAACCCACCATCAACAAACACTTCAATAACACACATTTCATTAGAATTGTGAAAACTCAAAGTTTGTGGATTTCTCTTATCTTTAAAAACTATTATTTTCTTTTTAGATTGTAGAGCATGTGAACTTTCTAATAATTTTTCAACATTCATATCAACTATCTTAACAAGCCTAATTGTTGCATAATTTTATATCTAACAACTTACTAAATTCAGTTGCGATATCATCAGATACAGAATCTAAAACATCTGCATCTATCAGCTCCTCGTTATCATCAATAAGACTTCTACAAGCTCCCTTATTTAAAGAATATGCCTTGGAATCTTTGGTATAAAGACACTCATTCTTATCAATTATGCCATTTAGTTGGGATAGTTTGCCCTCTCTTTCTATAGCTCCTGCCATAAATAAATTATTTATTGAAGATAATAAATAAGGACTATGAGTTGTTAAAAATATTTGATATTTTTGAGTATTACACAATCTAGCCAGTAATTTAACTATATTCTTCTGTGCATTTGGAAATAAATGAGCCTCAGGTTCCTCAATATAGATCGATACATTATTATTAGAATCACCAAATCTTACATAACCACTAATTAATACTTTTAATATAATTAAAAGTGGTAAAATTTCTTGTTGTCCAGATGATGCACTAGATAAACTAACTTTTCTCTCATCAGAATGTACTAAAAAGTCTTTATTCTTCTCTCTGTTATATTCTGAGTTCAGTATATTTTTAATTAAATTATTTATCTCATTTTGTCTTTCTTTAGTGTCATTTATTCTTCTATTAAATAACCCTTTAAAAGTCTCATACAGAGACCCAAATTCAATTAAAAATGGATCTAATGTTGTATTGTCTTTTAAAAAGGAAAATATACTTTCCTGCAAATTAGAAAAAAAGCTTCTCCCTGCAGGAATAAAAAATTGAGTTCCACTAAAATTCTTTTCATCTTTATTAATATTATAAAAAAATTCTTTACTAATCTTTCTATTAATATCAAGTGTTCTCACAAAAATATTACTATCCTCATCTAAATCATAGTTTTTCATAATAGATTTATGATATTTTTTCATTTTTTTTATCGACAATAATAATTGTTCAGAAAATTCTAATTTAGGTTTCTTCTCACCTTCTCTATACATGTCAATAAAAATTTCATTATTTAAAGCATACTTTAGGTGAAAGTCTCCTTTGCACCAAGTGGAACTTGGAAAAAACTTGATAAATTTATCTAATTGATTAGACTTAAAAGTATTCAAATTTTCCTCTTTCACTATTGCTTCAATAAGATCATTAAAAATACTTTTAAAAAAATAGGCTAATTTCACAGTAATACTTTTACCAGATGCTTGTGGTCCAATAAAAATATTTAAAGTTTTAAATTCTACATTAATATTTGCTATACCTGCAAAATTTTTTATTTCTAGACACTCAGTCATTTTAATTTTCCACTGGCTAATAACTATATCCCCAAACGGGGATATAGTATATAAGTTCATTAAGGATAAGTAAAATTTTACTTTAAGCTCACCCTCGCATTCCTAAACACCCGCATCCAAGCCCCATCTTCGCCCCACTCTTCCGGATGCCATGAGTTGCTCACAGTGCGGAAGACACGTTCCGGGTGTGGCATCATGATGGCGACGCGGCCGTCCGTGTTGGAAAGGGCGGTGATGCCAAGGGCGGAGCCGTTCGGGTTTGCCGGATACACTTCTGTCGGGTTGAGGTTGTTGTCGATGTATTGCGCCACAATCAAGTTTTGTGCTTGAAGTGCGGTTAAATTTTCAGGCGTTTTCAGTTCCACTCGCCCCTCGCCGTGGGAAACGGCAATTGGCATGTGAGAACCTGCCATGCCTTGGAACCACAGGGAGTTGCTTTCGTTAATGCGAACCAAGGCGGCACGGGCTTCAAAACGTTCGGATTTATTGCGCACGAAACGCGGCCAATTTTCTGTGCCCGGGATGATTTCCGCCAAGGTGGAAAGCATTTGGCAGCCGTTGCAAATGCCAAGTGCGAGCGTGTCTTCACGTTCAAAGAATTGGCTGAATTGATCCCGTAAGTGCGGGTTAAATAAAATGGATTTTGCCCAACCGCCACCGGCGCCAAGCACGTCGCCGTAAGAGAAGCCGCCGCACGCCACCAAGGCATTGAAGTGTTGCAAGTCATAACGGCGGTTGTGCAAGTCGCTCATGTGAACGTCGATAGCCTCAAAGCCGGCGCGGTCAAATGCTGCCGCCATTTCAACATGGCTGTTTACACCTTGCTCACGCAATACCGCCACTTTTGGACGTTTTCCGGTCGCAATATAAGGCGCGGCAATGTCTTCGCTTGGGTCGTAAGTTAAACGGGCGGAAAAGCCTTTGTCCTGTGGATTTTTCTTCGCCGCAAATTCTTGATCGGCACATTCCGGGTTGTCGCGTAAGCGTTGCATTTGATGGGTCAATTCCGCCCAAATGCCACGCAAGTCGGAACGTTTTTCATTGAGTAACACTTTGTTGCCGCGGGTGATTTCGATTTTGTCCTCTTCAGTCACGGCGCCCAATTCTTTCACTAAATGCAACACATTGTATTTGGCAAAGACATCACGCACGAGACTCAAATCGCTGTCACGCACCTGAATCACCGCGCCCAATTCTTCATTAAATAACACGGCTAAATCGTTGTCCCCCAAGGCACTGATATCCACTGCTACGCCGCAATGTCCGGCAAATGCCATTTCCGCTAAGGTGACGATTAGCCCGCCATCGGAGCGGTCGTGATATGCCAATAATTTTTCTTGTGCCACCAAGTCCTGCATGGCGTTAAAGAAGTTTTTCAATGTGTCGGCGTTGACCACATCCGCCGGTTTGTCGCCAAGTTGGGCATACACCTGTGCTAACGCCGTAGCGCCCAAGCGGTTGTTTCCTTCGCCCAAATCCACCAACAATAAGCGTGATTGTCCTTTATCGGTACGTAATTGTGGGGTAACGGTTTTGCGCACATCTTCCACGCGGGCAAAGGCACTGATAATCAAAGAAAGTGGTGAGGTCACGCTTTTTTGCTCGCCATTTTCCTGCCAAGTGGTTTTCATGGACATGGAGTCTTTACCCACCGGAATGGTTAAGCCTAATTGCGGGCAAAGCTCTTCGCCCACGGCTTTCACCGCGGCATATAATCCGGCATCTTCGCCTTTATGACCTGCGGCAGACATCCAGTTGGCAGACAATTTAATGCATTTAATGTCGCCAATATTCGTGGCGGCAATGTTGGTTAAGGATTCTGCCACGGCTAAACGGGCAGATGCGGCGAAATCGAGTAATGCCACCGGCGTGCGTTCGCCCATGGACATAGCTTCACCGTAGTAGCTGTCTAAGGTCGCTGTAGTCACTGCGCAGTCGGCCACCGGTACTTGCCACGGGCCGACCATTTGATCACGCGCCACCATGCCGGTCACCGTGCGATCACCGATAGTAATTAAGAAGGTTTTTTCCGCCACCGCAGGCAAACGAAGCACGCGATATAACGCGTCTTTTAATTGAATTTGGCTTTGTTCAAGCGGTTCGCCGTTAACATTTGCCGTTTGCACATCGCGGATCATTTTCGGGGTTTTGCCCAGCAACACGCCCATTGGTAAATCAATCGGATTGTTGTTGAAATGCTCATCATGTAAGGTTAAATGTTCTTCTTCCGTGGCTTCACCGATCACCGCATAAGGCGCGCGTTCACGGCGGCAGAGTTCCTCAAAGTGCGGTAGTTTTTCCGGATGAATTGCAAGCACATAACGCTCTTGCGATTCGTTACACCAAATTTCCAACGGGCTCATTTCACGTTCATCGCTTAAGATTTTACGGAGTTCAAATTTACCGCCACGACCGCCGTCATGCACCAATTCCGGCATAGCGTTGGATAAACCGCCCGCACCCACGTCATGAATAAAGGCAATCGGGTTCTCCTCGCCCAGTTGCCAGCAACGGTCAATCACTTCTTGGCAGCGACGTTCCATTTCCGGGTTATCCCGTTGTACGGAGGCGAAATCCAAGTTTTCTTTGGATTTACCAGATGCCATAGAAGACGCTGCACCACCGCCCAAACCGATGTTCATGGCCGGACCGCCAAGCACAACCAGTTTTGCGCCCACCGGAATCTCGCCTTTTTGCACGTGTTCGGCACGAATGTTGCCGATACCGCCTGCCAACATGATCGGTTTGTGGTAGCCGCGCACTTCTTCGCCATTGAAACTATTCACTTTTTGTTCGTAAGTACGGAAATAGCCAAGCAATGCCGGACGACCGAATTCGTTGTTAAACGCCGCGCCACCTAAAGGGCCTTCCAACATAATATCTAAGGCGGAAGCAATACGGTTTGGTTTAGAAAGCGGCGCTTCCCAAGGTTGTTCAAAGTTTGGAATGCATAAGTTGGACACAGAGAAGCCCACCAAACCTGCTTTCGGTTTGGCGCCGCGACCGGTAGCCCCTTCGTCACGGATTTCACCACCGGAACCGGTTGCCGCCCCCGGGAACGGGGAAATGGCGGTCGGGTGGTTGTGGGTTTCCACTTTCATTAAAATGTGGGTGTCTTCATTGTGATAACGGTAAATGCCGTCTTGATCCGGGAAGAAACGTCCCGCCTTGGAGCCTTCCATCACTGCGGCGTTGTCTTTATACGCGGAAAGTACGAAATCAGGGGTTTTCTCAAAGGTATTTTTGATCATTTTGAACAGGGATTTATCCTGTTTTTTACCGTCGATAATCCAGTCAGCATTGAAAATTTTGTGGCGGCAGTGTTCCGAGTTGGCTTGCGCGAACATATACAGCTCAATGTCGTGCGGGTTACGTCCAAGTGCGGTGAAATTTTCCATCAAATAATCGATTTCATCTTCCGCCAATGCTAAGCCAAGTTCCACGTTGGCACTTTCTAAGGCACTGCGTCCTCCGTTTAAAATATCCACGATTTTTAACGGCTTCGGTTCTTGTTGGCGGAACAACACTTCCGCCTCGCCAGCCTTGCGCACTACGGTTTCCATCATGCGATCATGTAAAAGTGCGGTCAGTTTTTCCGTCGTTTTTTCATCTAACGGCTGTGTCAATTCAAAGTAATACACCAAACCACGCTCAATACGTTCCACTTCATTTAAGCCGCAGTTATGGGCAATATCGGTGGCTTTAGACGACCAAGAGGAAATGGTGCCGACCCGCGGAATCACAATAAAACTTTCCCCTTTGGCTTCATGTTCGGCAAGGGTCGGTCCGTAATGCAACAAGGCTTTTAGTTTGGCTTCCTGTTCAGCAGAAAGGGCGGCATTTAATGCCACGAAATGCACATACTCCGCATACACGGATTTCACCGGTAATTGTTGCTGTTGGAATTTTTGCATTAAGCCATGAATACGGAATTCGGAAAGGGCAGGTGAGCCACGGAAAGTTTGAAACATGAGGATTACCTTTAAGGTTGAATTGAAACAAAAATTGCGGGCTATTATAAAGGAAATTGGGATAAACGAAAACGTTTGCGCAAGAAAAACAAACGGGAAAAAACAATAAAAAAGCCCTTGTCAAGGGGACAAGGGCAAGAATGAAAAATGAGCTAAAAACTAACCCATACCGTATTTTTTTAATTTTTTACGCAATGTACCGCGGTTAATGCCTAGCATTGTCGCCGCGCGGGTTTGGTTACCACGGGTATATTGCATAACCATATCCAACATCGGATGTTCAACTTCTGCCAATACCAACTCATAAAGATCGTTGACATCTTGACCGTCTAATTGGGATAAGTAATTTTTTAAAGCCTGTTTCACAGAATCGCGTAGTGGCTTGTTGGTTACTTGAGATTGAGAATTCAGCACAGAAACAGTTAATGCTTCCGCCGGATTACGTTGTTCTAACATTGTTCTATCCATTAATTAAATCAAATTAAACGAAAAAATTGTTCTAATGCGTCTAACTGCGCCGAAGCGGAAGTGAGCGCATTAAAATCTTGTTTGAAAACAGAATGAGGTTGAATATCCTGTAAATACCAAGCGATATGCTTACGTGCGATTCGGTAACCTTTTTCATCACCGTAAAACTGATGTAGCTCACGGATATGTTGCAAAATTACACCGCACTTTTCTTCTAAACTTGGTTCGTTCACGATCGAATTGTGTTCCACCAACCCCACCATGGTTTGAAACACCCAAGGCCGGCCTAATGCCCCTCGACCGATCATTACGCCATCTGCCCCCGTATAATCGAGCACAAATTTGGCTTGTTGTGGAGAAATCATATCGCCATTGGCAATCACCGGAATGGACACTGCTTGTTTTACCGCTTTAATCGAGTCATATTCCACGACGCCATCAAATTTACAGGCACGCGTGCGACCATGCACGGTTAATGCTTGAATGCCACTTTGCTCTGCGATTTTAGCAATCTCGACACAATTTCGATTTTCCGTATCCCAACCGGTGCGAATCTTCAACGTTACCGGAACGTTGACCGATTTCACGACAGCCTCAAGAATCTGTTGAACTAAGTCGGGATATTGCAAA
The DNA here is from genome assembly GCA_963515835.1 of uncultured Aggregatibacter sp. Lineage (GTDB taxonomy): Bacteria > Pseudomonadota > Gammaproteobacteria > Enterobacterales > Pasteurellaceae > Aggregatibacter. The sequence goes on along the minus strand of CAUPZK010000012.1, from coordinate 18,094 downwards.
AGAGCGGAGCCCGCCATTTTACGATTCACCTTTTTCGCCGGACAGCCCATATTTATATCAATAATTTGAGCGCCGTATTCCACGTTCACCTGAGCAGCTTGCGCCATTTCGTCGGGATCGGAACCCGCAATTTGTACGGCATTGATACCGGCATCTTGGTGGTGCGCTAAGCGCAATTTTGATTTCTCGGTATGCCACACTTGCGGATTGGTTGACATCATTTCTGAAAAGGTTAAACCTGCCCCATAATGGGCACAGATTCTACGGAAAGGTTGATCGGTAATTCCCGCCATGGGTGCCAATAAAATGCGATTTTTTAATTGATAATGACCAATGCGCATTATGACTCCGTGACTTTCCAACAACTTGACCAAACTCGGCTGCCAACCGACAAGGTGCGCTATCATACGCACTTTTAATGCGTTTGCAAAGGGTAATTTTTATACAAATTATAAATTTTTTAGATTCGATTCAATTTGCCAAATTTCTACTGAAATTTGCCATAAAAGAGTTGACTTTGAAAAGTAAATGGCGTTGTTCATTGAGCGCTATAAACACAAAAAGTGCGGTGAAAAAACGTGATATTTTTCCACCGCACTTTTTTATCACCTACTGACGTCTATTACGCATTATGCCTTTAACTTACCGGTAATTCGACACCACTCTTCGCGCTCTGCCACCGGCTCCAACTCAAAACGTTCAGCGTAGGCATCACACACGGATTGCGCTTGTGTGGTTAAAATGCCCGACAAGCCTAAATCTCCGTTGGGTTTCACCAACTGGCTAATCACCGGGTAAAGCTCTTTTAACGGCCCCGCCAGAATATTCGCCACCACCACATCGGCTTTCAAGTCTGACGGTTTTGCATCGGATAAAAACAGTTGCAAACGATCCGCCACACCGTTTTGTTCCGCATTGTTGCGACTGGCTAAAATCGCTTGCGGATCAATATCAATACCCACCGCACTTTTCGCACCTAGCTTCAATGCCGCAATGGCTAAAATGCCGGAACCACAACCAAAGTCGATCACCGTTTTATCTTTTAAATCTAAACTATCAAGCCATTCCAAACAAAGCGCGGTAGTCGGGTGTGTTCCTGTGCCAAACGCCAAGCCCGGATCTAACATCACGTTCACGGCATTCGGATCCGGCACATCACGCCAGCTTGGGCAAATCCACAAACGTTTGCCGAATTGCATTGGGTGGAAATTATCCATCCACTCACGCTCCCAATCTTTGTCTTCGATTTGTTCGATTTTATAGGCGGAATTTTCGTCTAAATGCTTTGCTTGTTTAAGTGCGTTCACGATGACATTCATATCGGTTTCCGCATCAAACAAAGCAATCACGTCCGTGTTGCCCCAAAGCCGTGTTTCTCCGGGTAGAGGTTCAAAAATCGGCGTATCTTGGCTGTCCATAAAGGTAACGGACACCGATCCGATTTCTTCTAAAAAATCACCAATTTGTTCTGCCTTTTCGTTAGTACTGTTGAGGCGAATTTGAATCCAAGCCATGTTTATTCCTATTGTTTCATGATGAATGGCGTTTCTCGCCGACTTTATTCCCCATCAAAAATGCCGCTAAGCCGAAGACTAAGGATGGGACAATCGGGTTGAAGCCAAAAAGTTTAATGCCAAATTGGGTAAATAAAATAAACGAAACTAAGCCGACCAACATGGAGCTAACCGCGCCGTAAGCATTCGCTTTGTCCCAATACAGCCCTAATACGATAACCCACAAAAATGCAGCCTCAAGTCCCCCAAAGGCAAACAGGTTCATCCAAATGATCATATCCGGCGGATTGAGAGAAGCAAAAATTAAAAGTGCGGTCAAAATTAACGTAATGATTGAAGAGATCCGCGCAATCCGTTTTTGGTTTTGCACCGCCTGCGGTTTTGCCGCCAAATACAAGTCTTTCACAAAAATAGAAGACGATTGGATAAGCTGTGCATCCACCGTGGACATAATTGCCGACATTGGTGCTGCAAGGAAAATCCCCGCCACAATCGGTGGCAACACCTGCAACATTAGGCTCGGAATCACTTTATCTGACACCGTTAAATCCGGCACGATAGCACGTCCCAATGCGCCCGCCAAGTGCATACCAAACATGATAATCGTCAATACGATTGTGCCGATCAGCATGCCATTGTGCAGAGCTTTGCTGTCTTTAAACGCCATGCAACGCACTGCCGTGTGCGGCAAGCCGACCACACCAAAACACACTAAAATCCAGAAAGACGCCATAAATTGGAAATCCAGCATCTCATTCGGTCCGTAAGGGCTGACGAGACTTGGATCAATTTCAGTTAATTTTTTGACCGCACTTTCCACGCCGCCTACCTGATAAATCACGCCGACTAACAACACAATCGTGCCGAGAATCATCACCGTACCCTGAATCGTGTCCGTTAACACCACAGCACGAAACCCACCGATAAAGGTATAAATTCCCACAGTTAAAGCGAAAATTAACAAGGCTTGGGTGTAAGGAATGCCGATGGTGGTTTCCAATAAACGGGCACCACCGATAAATTGCACGGTCATCGCCGCAAAGAATGAGATCAACAACGCAATACCGGCAATCCACACTAAATATTTGTTTTTATAGCGATAAAGTAATAAGTCATTGATCGTCAAGGCATTGGTTTCACGGGAAAGCAAAGCAAATTTTTTCCCCAACGCACCAAGCGCCAACCACACTGCCGGCACTTGGATCATAGCAAGCAAAACCCAGCCTAAACCGTATTTGTACGCCGCACCGGGGCCGCCAATAAAGGAACTGGCACTGGCATAAGTAGAAGCGGTCGTCATGGCAAGCACGAAACCCGTCATAGAACGGTTACCGACATAGTATTCGGAAAGAAAATCTCCACCTTTTTGGCGTTTAACATACGCATAAATCGCCGCGCCAAATACGAATGCCAAATAAATGATGAGCGGAAAAATAATCCCTAGGTTCATTAGTGACGCTCCGTTGTCGAATGTTGTTTTTTCTCTTCCACATCCAGCGGAATATCCTGAAACACAATTTTAATCAGCCAATACGCGCCCACAATAAACAGAATCGGCAGGTAAATACAGGCCAGTTCAAACCACAGAGGAAAACCAATTGGGCCTTGTGTACCTTTTGGCAAGTAAGCACATAAGCACCAACCAATTACATAAAGCAGGGTTAAGCCTAATGCCCAACGGGCTTCTTTCGTTGCTTGTTGATAGCGTTGTTGTAAATCCATATATCATTCCTAAACAAAAAAAGTGGATAAAATCCACTTTTTCTATTAATGCCATGTTTTTATTCGTGCATGCCTAATTTTTTCTCCAAATAGTGGATGTTGGTACCACCTTTTTGGAAGTTTTCGTCTGCTAAAATCAGATCATGCAACGGAATATTCGTTTTAATACCGTCAATGATGGTCTCTGATAACGCATTTTGCATACGACGGATAGCCACTTCACGGGTATCGCCGTAAGTAATCAATTTCGCAATCATAGAATCATAATGTGGCGGAACCGTATAACCTGCGTAAACATGCGAATCCCAACGCACACCTAAACCGCCTGGAGAATGTAAGTGTGCCACTTTACCAGGGGAAGGCAAGAAGGTTTTTGGATCTTCTGCATTAATACGACATTCAATGGCATGGCCTTTCACTTTGATGTCTTCCTGTTTGAAAGAAATCGGCAAGCCAGAAGCAATACGTAATTGCTCTTTCACCAAGTCCACACCGGTAATCATTTCTGTAACAGGATGTTCTACTTGAATACGGGTATTCATTTCAATGAAATAGAACTCACCGTTTTCATATAAGAATTCAAACGTACCCGCACCACGATAGCCAATTTCCACACAAGCCTTCGCACAACGGGAACCAATATCGCGACGTACTTCTTCGCTAATGCCCGGTGCCGGTGCCTCTTCCACGACTTTTTGGTGGCGACGTTGCATAGAACAATCACGTTCAGCAAGATAAACTGCATTGCCATGAGTGTCGGCCAATACTTGAATTTCCACGTGGCGTGGGTTTTCCAAATATTTTTCCATGTAAACCATGTCGTTGTTGAAGGCTGCTTTGGCTTCTGCTTTCGTCATGGCAATGGACTCTTCCAGGGCGTCTTCGCTACGGACGACACGCATACCACGACCACCGCCGCCGCCGGAAGCTTTGATAATAATCGGATAGCCGATACGTTTCGCAATTTCTTTATTTTTTGCGATGTCCGAAGTTAATGGGCCATCAGACCCCGGTACGCAAGGTACGCCCGCTTTTTTCATCGCGTTAATGGCAGACACTTTATCGCCCATTAAACGAATCACGTCAGCGGTTGGGCCGATGAAGATAAAACCTGAGCTTTCAACTTGCTCGGCAAAATCCGCATTTTCAGAAAGAAAACCATACCCCGGGTGAATCGCGTCAGCGCCGGTCACTTCTGCTGCCGCAATGATCGCCGGAATATTTAAATAGCTTTTTGCAGATTGGGCAGGGCCGATACACACAGTCTCATCCGCAAGCAGAACGTGTTTCAACTCACGGTCGGCAGTGGAATGCACTGCAACGGTTTTAATGCCCAATTCTTTACAGGCGCGCAAAATTCGCAGAGCAATTTCGCCGCGATTTGCGATAACAACTTTTTCTAACATAATAAATCCATTCTTGTTTAAATTATGGTCTGCTATGTTAATTATTCAATAATAATCAACGGCTCATCAAATTCGACAGGCTCACCATCATTTACCAGAATAGCTTTTACTACGCCGGCTTTATCCGCTTCAATACGGTTCATCATTTTCATTGCTTCAACAATGCAAAGTGCATCACCCACTTTTACGGTTTGACCCACTTCAACAAAGGCTTTCGCTTCTGGGCTTGGGCTACGATAGAATGTGCCGACCATCGGAGAGCGGATCTTATGACCGGCAATTTCCTCAGGTGCGGCAGCAGGCGCTGCTGGTGCTACGGCAGGTGCAGCAGGTGCTGCAACCGGTGTTGGTGCCGCTGCCGGAATGGAATATTGAACATTTGCCGGTGCAGCAACTGTAGCACGACTAATGCGTACAGAGCCCTCTTCTTCTGAAACTTCAAGTTCCGTAATGCCGGATTCTTCTACTAATTCAATCAGTTTTTTAATTTTACGAATGTCCATAGTTTTCCCTAAAACATATTAAATTTAAACCGCACTTTTTAGAAAAAAAAGCGCGGTGTGGATTAAGATAAATTTTCGGTCGAGAGATTACCGCAAAATCATCATTTTGGCGATAAAATTCTGTGATTTTCGTTAATTTTCGTCAAATTTTACTTTTTTGAAAGATAATTTACCGCAAACTGCAACGCAAAATCATATCCTTGCGCACCGCAGCCACAAATCACACTTTCCGCCACATCACTAAAATAGGAATGATGACGAAAGGGTTCTCGCTTATAAATATTGGATAAATGCACTTCAACGAAAGGAATGCCAACGGCAAGTAATGCATCACGCAACGCCACGCTGGTGTGAGTATAGGCAGCAGGATTGATAATAATAAAATCCACTTTTTGAAAGCTTTGGTGAATTTTCTCAATCAATTTTTCTTCGCTATTAGCTTGAAAACAATCTAATGCCACTTGCTGTTTTGTCGCCTGTTGTTGTAAATGCTGCTCAATTGCTGTTAATGATAAATGCCCGTAATGGGTTGGCTCACGCACACCTAACATATTCAAGTTCGGGCCATTTAACAGCAAAATGTTGTATTTTGATGACATATCACATTCCTTTTTATTGCGCGCATTATAATGATTTTTCGCTTTCGGCTGGTCTAATCTGTAAAAAGCGCACTATAAAAAATAACCGAAAAAACGACCGCACTTTTAATCTAAAATGACTTCGGTAATGAATTCCGAATCCAAGCCAACGACAGGTAATTCCGACCCAGGCCAGGCTCTGACGACTTGATAATCCATTAAATCCAGTGTGTCTAAGCCCGGCGTGACATTTGGCGTATATTGTTGCGCCATGCGTGCCAGTTGGGTTAGACCGAAGCTACTTTCAATGCTGGAACTGATAACCGCTTTAATACCTAATGCGTGTGCCTGTGCAATCAGCTCGGCACAACGTTCAATAGATCCCACCAAAGTCGGTTTAATCACAATCGCCGCCAAGTGCGGTTCTTTTTCCACACGAAAATCAGGCTCGCGTACGCTTTCATCCCAGGCAATGTTAATGCCGGTTTCTGCCGCAAATTGGCGACTTTCCTCACGGGTTTTGCAAGGTTCTTCAATAAATTGAATGCGCGCACGATGCTCAGGTTTTACATATTTCGCAAACATTTGCGCTTTAGCCGGTGTCCAACTGCGGTTAGCATCTAGCCGTAATTGCAAATCCGGAATAGCCTCTAACAGCATATCGGCAATGAGGCCATCACGATTGGCTTCATACATGCCCACTTTCACTTTCGCCACTTTTTCACCCTGCATTTGATCCAGCGGTTCATAAAGTTCATCGGGATCGCCATAGCATAAAGGCGCCGTTTGATAATTGCCTTCATCGTCCAAGCGACCTTTCATTTCAAATAACGCACAGCTTAAACCAAATGCCACGGAAGGATACAAATCCGCTGTTAAATCCAGTTTTACATTACAACTGCGGGATTGATCCCATTTTTCCAGCCATTCGATGGCTTGCGCTTGCGCTTCGTCTAGCGTTTCATGGCTAAACTCCGGCAACGGTGCAATTTCTCCCCAGCCTTCATTTTGCCCACAGCATACTTTCACCAAAAGGCCTTCACGTTTTTTCAAAAAGCGATTACGCAAAATCAGTTGAGAATCCACCGGAATGGAATAACGGAAAAGTTGATAGCGGCGATGTTGAATGGCGCAATTTTTCTTTTCATAGAAAATCTTACCCACTCGTTGGATGTGTTCCAGTAAAGCCGGATCGGTAATCTTGTCATGAATAAGTAAATCAAATTTATACGGCACGGTGGTTTGCGACAGGGTTTGCAGTATATCGTGCAACATGTCATCGGTGATACCATCGCCCTTTAAGGCTAAATCAATGTCTGAGTCTTCACGAAAATTCCCTTTTCCGCGCGAGCCAAACAAAATCGCTGTTTCAACTTGGGGAAAATGGCGCAAATGCCAACCGATTTTTTTAATCATTGTTTCTGTTAAACCGAAATCCATTGTCTTTACCTATATCAATTGCAGAGAAGAAATTGTTGTGTGCGAAATAACAAAAGTGCGGTCGATTTAAAAAACATTTTTAAAAACGACCGCACTTTTTATCTTAAGGATTGCGCTTAAATTTACCGAAGTCCGGCGCGCGTTTTTCATTGAAGGCATTGCGACCCTCTTGCCCTTCTTCCGTCATGTAGAACAACATAGTGGCGTTGCCGGCAAGTTCTTGAAGACCGGATTGACCGTCGCAGTCTGCATTTAATGCGGCTTTCAAGCAACGCAAGGCAATCGGGCTGTTGCGTAGCATTTCACGGCACCAACGTACGGTTTCTTTTTCTAACTCAGCGTAAGGCACGACTGTGTTCACTAAGCCCATGTCTAAGGCTTCTTGTGCATTGTATTGACGGCATAAGAACCAAATTTCACGCGCTTTTTTCTGACCGACGATACGAGCCATATAGCTTGCACCCCAACCGCCATCAAAAGAACCTACTTTCGGGCCGGTTTGGCCGTAAATGGCGTTGTCTGCGGAAATGGTCAGATCACACATCATGTGTAACACGTGGCCACCGCCAATGGCATAACCTGCCACCATCGCCACCACCGGTTTCGGGCAAGTACGAATATCACGTTGGAAATCCAACACGTTAAGATGATGTACGCCGCTGTCGTCTTTATAGCCGCCGTAATCGCCACGGACTTTTTGGTCACCGCCGGAACAGAACGCTTTTTCACCTTCACCGGTTAGCACGATAACACCGATTTTTTCGTCAAAACGGGCATCGGCAAAAGCGGTAATCATTTCTTTCACAGTTTGCGGACGGAAAGCATTACGCACTTCCGGACGATTGATGGTGATTTTGGCAATGCCATCGGTGGATTTGTGATAACGAATGTCGGTGTAACCCGCGCTGTGGTCAACCCACTCAACCGGCGCATATAAAACATCATCTTTTGGATTTTGCATGAGGAATTCCTTTAATTTAAGGTTAAAAAAGTGCGGTCATTATAGCGGAAGTTTCTGAAATCTGAAAACGAAAAGGGTCGGTATTCACCGACCCTCAAAGACAAAATGAAATTAGTTTTTCGCTTTTGCCGCTGCTTTTACGATCACCGCAAAGGCAGGGGCTTTTAAGGACGCGCCACCCACTAATGCACCGTCAATATCCGGTTGGGTGAACAATTCTGCCGCGTTAGCATCGTTAACAGAACCGCCGTATTGAATGATCACTTGATCAGCAACCGCTTGGGATTTTTTCGCAATATGACCACGAATGAATGCGTGTACGGCTTGCGCTTGTGCCGGAGTCGCAGATTTGCCGGTTCCGATTGCCCAAATTGGTTCATACGCAATCACCGCACCGTTGAAGGCTTCTACGCCTAACAGGTTGATGACCGCATCAATTTGGCGTGCGCAGACTTCTTCAGTTTTACCCGCTTCATTTTCCGCTTCGGATTCACCAATACATAACACAGGCACCAAGCCAGCTTCTTTTAACGCTCCAAATTTTTTTGCCACGAATTCATCGCTTTCTTTGTGATAAGTACGACGCTCGGAGTGACCAATAATAATGTATTTCGCGCCAAAATCTTTCAACATTTCAGTGGAGATATCACCGGTGAAAGCACCTTTCACATTCACATCCACGTTTTGTGCGCCTAATTGGATGATATTTTGACCGCCACAGCTGCAGCCGCAACCGGATAATAATTTTTCAGCTTCCCCCAAATACATGACCGGTGGGGCAATTGCCACATCACAACCGGTCACACCGTGCAATTCTTCTTTTAAGCCGGTGATCAATTCACGAGTGAAGGCTTTGCTACCGTTTAATTTCCAGTTACCCATAACTAAAGGACGACGAGCCATTTTGTTTCTCCTTAATATGATTGAATAAAAACTACGCTTACTATAACAAAAAACGCCTGCCTTTTTTGGTAAAAAATCACAGTTCTAAAAAATTTTCTTTGTAACAGATGATTCTTGTGGGCTAAAAAGATACAATCTACTGTATAAATTTAACAAAAAATGACCGATTGCCTCATGATTAAAATTTTTAAAGCTGAACAATGGAACCTGGAAACACTCCTACCGCTATTTGAAGAATATCGTCTTTCTCAGGGCATGACGGAAAACCCGGAACGTACACTCACCTTTCTTTCCAACCGTATTCGTTTTAGCGAAAGCATTTTTTTTCTTGCGCTCGACCAATCCCAACAAGCACTCGGTTTTATTCAACTTTACCCTCGACTTTCTTCGCTACAATTACAGCGCTACTGGCAATTAACAGACATTTTCGTGCGCCAAGGCAATCAATCCAACCACATTTACACCGCACTTATCGCCAAAGCTAAAGAATTCGTCAGCTACACGCAATCTACGCGATTAGTAGTAGAACAAGATCGACAGCAACATCATTTACTGGAACAAGAAGGTTTCCGCTTAAACCCGAAAAAATCTGTGTTTGAATTGAATTTAGTGGGGTAATGATAAACGAAAAGTGCGGTTGAAATTTCCGATGAATTTCAACCGCACTTTTTATTTTAGAAAACAGGCGCAGAGATAGGCATAAAACCTACCCCGACATTTCAAATTAAATAATCCGCGAAAATTGCTGTTGTTTTGCTTGTGCGCGTGAATACGTGTCGAAACATAAACAAATATTACGAATCAACAAACGTCCTTTTGCGGAAACCGTAATTTGCTCCTCACCAATATCCAATAAACCATCAGCAGCCAAAGGCGCTAGCAAGGCTAAATCTTCAGCAAAGTGTTGTTTAAAATCAATATTGTACTGTTTTTCTAATGGGGCATACGCTAATTTAAAATTGCAAATCAATTGCTTAATGACATCACGACGCAAACAATCTTCTTCTGACATGGCTAAACCTTTATGTAAGGCAATGCCATTAGTATCCACCGCGGTATAATATTCCTTCAAATCTTTCTGATTTTGCGCATAAGTATCTCCCAATAAGCTGATTGCCGACACACCCAGCCCCAACAAATCACATTCTTCCTGCGTCGTATAGCCTTGGAAATTACGGTGCAACACGCCATTTTGCTGTGCAATAGCAAGTTCATCGTCCGGTTTGGCAAAATGATCCATACCAATAAACTTATAACCTGCACTGCCCAGTGTTTCGATGGTTTTTTGTAAAATTTCCAGCTTCGTCTCCGGTTTCGGTAACTGCCAATCTTTTATTTTTGCTTGTCCGGCGAAACGGCTTGGCAAATGGGCATAGTTAAATACGCTCAATCGATCAGGGTTGAGTTCAATGACTTTTTTCAAGGTGAACATAAAGCTCTCAACACTCTGGAATGGCAAACCATAAATCAAATCTAGGTTAGTTGACTGAAAACCGAGCTCACGAGCGCGCATCAACAGCGCATTCACAAAGGTTTCATCCTGCTCGCGATTCACCGCTTTCTGCACGTCTTTATTGAAATCTTGCACGCCCATACTGATGCGGTTAAACCCGATGTTACGCAAATGTTCTAACATCGAAAGCTCAATTTCACGGGGATCCATTTCAATACTGATTTCTGCGTTATCGGCGATATTAAAATGGTCGCGCAACATTTGCATTAAACGGGCAGATTGTGCTTCCGTTAAATACGTTGGCGTGCCACCGCCCCAGTGCACTTGCGTTGCCACACGATTTGTAAATAATTTCGACCGCTCTTTTATTTCTCGTTCCAGAAAATCCAAGTAAATGTCGGCTTTGTGCTGATGGCGCGTAATGACTTTATTACAGGCGCAGAAATAACAAAGTTTGTGGCAAAACGGAATGTGAACATATAATGACAACGGACGTGTTGGATAACGTTGTGCCGCGGCAATAAAGTCCTCATTCGTATACTGTTCGTTAAACTCAAGCGCTGTCGGATAGGATGTGTAGCGCGGACCGGATTGATTATATTTTTGAATTAATGCTAAATCCCAAATGATCTCAGACATTCAATTTCCCCCACGTTTATAATGTTTGGATATCCGTTAGAAGTCGGTTTAGTTCTGACTTAATCTTACTTTCAAGCTCGGCTTCTGTGCTTTCACGCTGTAAATCCAAACGCATTCTTTCGTTCTTTTTTAATTCTCTGCGAGCCTCATGGGTCGGCATATCTTCGACCGTTTCATACAATCGCCACATGGCAGAATAGTGTTTGAGACTCATGCCCACCGGTTCGAGTAGCATTTTCAAACGCAATACACCTTCCGACAAATTACAATCACCGTTCAACATGGCTTTCGCAATAATTTCAAGGCTTTCTTTAATGCGATGAATACGGTTTCGGCGTGCTTGCAACAGTGCTTTTTTCTGCTTTTGCAACGCCAACAACAAATACGCGGCATAACCGACCATACCGGCAATGATAATGACTGCTGCAATGAGTAAAAACGTTTTCCACATAATTTAAAGACGCTTATTTAAATTGGTTGATGTCGATTCGTTCAAAAGTGCGGTATAAATCTTCATCGTTTTCTTCATCATCCGCAATGCCTAATTCGTCCATTAATTGCGCGACACGCGCCAAACAGGTATCCACAAATTTTTGATCTTCGGCAGACAATTTTTTGCCTTCGTCCAACTGATCCAGCAACTGGTTCAAACATTCATTATTTTCTAACTGTTCTAATTCAAGCATCGGATCCAAGGTGGCTTTTGGCGCAGATTTTGCGACAGGCGCAACGGGTGCCTTTTGCGGTTTATTCACAAATTCCACCATCAACGGCACTTTTTTACAGCTACCGATTCGTGGGTCCTGAATTTCTTTTACTTGATTCGCGGCTTTATTTTCCGGCGCACTATGACGAGAACCGGAATCCAATCCTTTATGTTTACGTTTTTTCTTCTCTTCACGGGCTTTCGCATCCAGTTCATAACGTGTCGCTTTGCGACCGGAAAGGGGTTGTTCCGATTTCTTATCGGATTTGCGGGTCGGCATGATATCTGTAAGGCGGCGAGTCTTTTTCTGACGGGACATAACTTATCTCTTGACTAATAAAATTGAGCGGCGATTGTATCACTCCGCAGGAAATTTAACGAGGGATATTAAAAAATGCTGAAAAAAATGACCGCACTTTTAATCATCAGACTTCGCTTCAGTTATCAACTGTTGCGCTAATTTCGCTTCTTTCTGTTGCGCACGGCGTTTTTGAAAAAACGTACTGAGTTTTTCACTGCATTCCTGTTGCAACACGCCAGCGGTGATTTCGATGGCATGATTCATTTTGTAATCATCAAAGAAATGAAAACGGGAACCCACTGCCCCGGTTTTATAGTCAGCCGCGCCAAACACTAAGCGCTTAATACGGCTGTGCAAAATCGCACCGGCGCACATGGTGCAAGGTTCCAGCGTGACGTATAAGGTTGCGTTCAACAAGCGATAATTTTGTAAGGTTTGTCCGCCTTGACGCAACGCGACAATTTCAGCGTGCGCAGTGGGATCAGAATCAATGATCGATAAATTCCAACCTTCACCGATGATCTCCCCCGCCTCGCTCACTAACACGGCGCCCACAGGAATTTCACCCAAGGCTTCTGCTTTGTCCGCCAACATTAAGGCGTGGTGCATAAATTGTTCATCCAGTTGCTGTTGAGATTCAGTCATGAGGCTATTCAGATGGAAAGTGCGGTGGATTTTAAAAACGTTTCTAAAACCGACCGCACTTTGTTAGACGGAAAACGGATATTTAATCGGTTCGTGGCATTGATAACCCGTTACCTCAAAATCATCCATGGTGACCCACGTTTCCAAGTCTTCCAAAGATTTAATGTCGGGGTTGATTTGCAACTGAGGTGATGGGAAAGGCTCACGTTTTAATTGCACATCACGCATGAGTTCCAACTGGTCTTCATAAATGTGCGCATTCACAATGTGATGAAACGCCTGCCCTGCTTTTTTGCCGGTAATTTGTGCCATTAACGCCAAGAAGGTAAACACTTGGATTTGGTTGAAATTCAAGCCAAGCGGGACATCACAAGAGCGCTGATAACTGGTGAGATATAAGGTATCACCCAGCAAGGAAAACGTATGTGTGTGCATGCAAGGGCGCAAACAGCCCAAATCAAATTCACCCGGATTATAGAAGGTCAAAATTTCGCCGCGGTCATCAATGCCTTTGCTGAGGTTATTGACGATTTTGCGCAACTGATCGAGATGTTCCCCATTCGGCTTGCGCCAGCTTCTGCCCTGTACACCATACACGCGCCCCATGTCATCGGTGCCTTTACGGTGCGGATTATTGAGCCAAGCCTGATTTTCATTGGCATTGGCATCCCAGGTTTTGGTACCCAGCTTGCGGAAGTCGGCAGCATTGTCATAACCGCGAATATAGCCTAGAAATTCGGCAATCGCGGCTTTCCAATAACTTTTACGGGTGGTAATCAACGGGAATTGGTTGTTTGCCACATCGTAAGTCAAACCGGCATTAATCACGGTTAAACAGCGTTTGCCAGTACGTTCGTTTTCTACCCAAACGCCTTCGTTAACAATGCGTTGGCACAAGTCTAAATATTGTTTCATTTTTTCACCGCACTTTTGTTGTATGCCCAAAGCATAATGAAAACACCACCAAGAATCATTGGCAGACAAAGAAGCTGCCCTCTTGTGATCACATTAAGAAACAGCTCTACATCCGGTTCTCTAACATATTCAATCATAAAGCGGAAAATACCGTAACCAATAAGGAATAGCCCGGCAACAGCGCCTAATGGACGTGGTTTACGAACAAACCAATTGAGAATGAGGAACAACACTAAACCTTCTAGCACGGCTTCATATAATTGAGATGGATGGCGTGGTAGTAATAGCGGATCTGTTGGAAAAATCATGGCCCAAGGCACGTCTGTTGGACGCCCCCATAATTCTAAATTAATGAAGTTACCAAGACGCCCCATTCCTAAACCGAAAGGAATGAGAGGCGCAACAAAATCTGCCGTTGCCCAAAAGCGACGTTTTTGTATTTTAGAGGTGATGATCATGGCAATAATCACACCGATTAAACCACCATGAAAGGACATCCCGCCTTCCCACACGCGGAATAAATACAGCGGATCCTGTAAAAAACGATCAAGATTATAAAAGAAAACATCACCGATTCGACCGCCTAAAAAGACGCCCATGAAACCATTGAATAATAAAGAATCGACTTGATCTACCGTCCAACCGCTATTGGGTTGTTGAGCACGGCGTACGCCTAACCAACGGGCAAAAATAAAGCCAAGTAAATACATTAAACCATACCAGCGCAAGCCGATGGGGCCGAACTCAAAAATTGCGGGATCGAAATGCGGTAATACAAGGTAATCTGAATTCATAACGTTCCTTATTTCAATAACATATTAATCGCCACCACAATTAAAAAGGCGGCAAACGCTTTCTTCAAGGTCGGCACCGGGAGTTTATTCGTTGCGTTGGCACCAAGTTTAGAAGTAAAAAATGAGGTAACCGTGATGCCCAAAACAGCCGGAAAATATACGAAACCGATCGAATAAGGCGGCATACCTTGCGCATTCCAACCGCTCACCATAAAACTTAACATCCCTGCAATCCCCATTAACATGCCACAGAACGCAGAAGTGCCAATAGCTTTTTTAATGTCTACGTTGCGAGAATTCAAAAACGGTACAATAAATCCGCCACCACCAATACCGGCAACACTTGATGCCATGCCAATTAAAGCGCCGCCAATAATCGAGGATAACGGTGTAATTTTTTTATTCGGGTCAATGTTTTTCGGTTTAATAGACAAAATCATTTTTGTGGCCAAATACACAACTAAGCAGGCAAACAACTTGCTGGAAATGTCATGAGGCAATTTACTAATGTATTGCCCCGAAACAAAAGCACTAATCATTAATGCGGGAGCAAAATACTTCAAGGTGGACCAAACAACATTGCCAAGCTTGTGGTGTCGTTGCGCAGAGGAAAAAGCGGTAATCACGATAGTTGCAAAGGAAGTGCCAAGTGCGGTGGACATTAAGAGCGAATCCGGTACACCGACAATTGGCAATAAATAAACCATCATCGGCACAATCACCATGCCACCACCAATGCCAAATAAACCGGCTAAAAAGCCGGCGACACAACCGGCAAGCAAACAAAAGAGGAAAAAGGTTAGCATAATTATCCCTTATACTTCTGTGATGAATTTTTGGAATGCTTTGAGTAGTTTTTTTTGGGGGTTGAAAAAGTATTCTTTTTCTCTTCTACCGAGCTAGTTTCTACCCGATGTAACAAATCTTTATTATTTTCATCAAATAACACTGTAGCAAACTCTTTCATCGCTTTACGATAGACATCTCTTTTGAAAGAGACTACTTGACGAACCGGATACCAGAAACTCACCCAACGCCAACCATCAAACTCCGGTGTTTTACTGCATTGCATGTTGATATTTTTAGTATCGCCCACTAACTGTAATAAAAACCAACGTTGTTTCTGCCCGATACAAATAGGTTTGGAATCATAACGTAACAAACGTTTTGGTAATTTATAACGCAGCCAATGCTTAGATGCATAAAGCACACGCACGTCTTTACGCGTTAAACCTACTTCCTCAAATAATTCTCGGTACATCGCTTGTTCCGGCGTTTCATTATCATTAATTCCACCTTGCGGAAATTGCCAAGAATTCTGTCCGTATCTTTTCGCCCACAGCACTTGCCCTTTGTCGTTGCAAATAACAATGCCTACATTCGGACGGTAGCCATCGAAATCGATCACTATCGTATCCTTAAAATTCAGTTAATTTTTTAAATTGGAATAGCGACAAATTGTTTCATAAACTCATCTCGTGGGCAACTCATTTAGCAAGAAACAGGGAGAGGTAGGGCATTTAAGAAATGTTTGAATTCTCTTTTTAAGCATAAATTTCACATTAGATGAGATAAGTTTAGAGACAAGAAATTAATAGCATTTGCGTTGATAAGCATGAAGCACAACACAAAAAAAGAAAAAACCTTATCAATTTGCTTTAATTGATAAGGTTATAAAATTTGGTGGAGATAATCGGGATCGAACCGACGACCTCTTGAATGCCATTCAAGCGCTCTCCCAACTGAGCTATATCCCCATAAGTGGCGGCTATGATAAATTCCGCCCCTTGGTCTGTCAATATTAAATTTTTAATTCATTGCCATCAGATTAAATATTAAACGTTTTGTGCGTGAATAAAATCAATAGCACGTTGGATACGATTTAATACGCGCTCACGCCCAATACCCACAAGGGTCACATCCATAGACGGCGATTGCCCTGCACCGGTCACGGCGACACGCAACGGCATCCCCACTTTCCCCATGCCTACCTCTAATTCGGCAGCGGTTTGTTCAATGGCTTCGTGAGTAGAATGCAAATCCCAAGTGGAAAGTGCGGTCAGTTTTTCTTTTACTTTTTCAAGCGCTTCTACCGCGCCCGCTTTGAAATGTTTTTTCACTGCCGCTTCATCGAAAGATTCAAACTCTTCAAAGAAATAACGACTGGCAAGCGCCATTTCACGTAAGGTTTTACAACGATCCGCCAACATGGTGATGATTTCCGTTAATGCCGGGCCGTTAGACGTGTCAATGCCTAAATCCTGATATTGCCAGGCTAAATGTTTCGCAACGTAGTCCGCCGGCAATTCACGAATGTAATGATGGTTCAACCACAATAATTTTTCAGTGTTAAAGGCACTGGCAGATTTACTCACGGAGTGTAAATCAAATAAATCAATCATTTCTTGGCGGGTGAAAATCTCCTGATCGCCGTGTCCCCAGCCCAAACGCACCAAATAGTTGATAAGCGCCTCCGGCAAATAACCTTCGTCACGATATTGCATCACGCTCACGGCGCCGTGACGTTTGGAAAGTTTTTGACCATCGTCCCCGTTAATCATGGAAACGTGTGCATATACAGGAATCGGCGCACCAAGAGCTTTCAAAATGTTAATTTGACGCGGGGTGTTATTAATATGGTCTTCACCTCGTACAACGTGAGTAATGCCCATATCCCAGTCATCCACCACCACGCAGAAGTTATAAGTCGGTGAGCCGTCGGTACGACGAATAATCAAGTCATCCAATTCGCTATTACTGATTTCAATGCGTCCACGTACCGCGTCATCAAATACCACAGAACCCTCTGTTGGGTTCTTAAAACGCACCACGTGCGGTTCATCGGCAGAATGTTCGGCATGATCATGCAAGCAATGGCGGTCATAACGTGGTTTTTCTTTATTTTGTTCTTGTGTATGACGTAATGTTTCCAAACGTTCTTTGGTACAGTAACAACGGTATGCCAAGCCCTGTTCAATCATTTGGTCGATAACTTGGTTATAACGGTCAAAGCGCTTGGTTTGATAGTATGGGCCGTGTTCCCAAGCCAAATCTAACCATTCCATCGCTTCTAAAATCGCCTGTGTGGCTTCCGGTGTGGAACGCTCCAAATCGGTATCTTCAATACGCAACACAAACTCACCTTGGTTGTGTTTAGCGTATAACCAGGAATAAAGTGCGGTGCGTGCGCCGCCAACGTGCAAATAACCGGTTGGGCTCGGTGCAAAACGGGTACGCACCTTCACGTTTGGATCTAAATTAAACAATGCTTCTAATTTCATTTTATAACCTTTTTCTGTGCAAATAATTGTGTGGTATTGTACTACGAGTTGTTTGAATTCATAAGGAAAAATCTGTTTTTATGCCTATTTTTAAAACAACCAACGGATTTTTGGCAAAAATTTGTTGACTGAAATCATTGAGCAATTATAATGCACGCTCACAACATTGAGGGCGATTAGCTCAGTTGGGAGAGCACCTCCCTTACAAGGAGGGGGTCACTGGTTCGAGACCGGTATCGCCCACCACTTCTTACATACTTCCCTATTTTAAGATTCTAACGTGGGCGATTAGCTCAGTTGGGAGAGCACCTCCCTTACAAGGAGGGGGTCACT
>CAUPZK010000011.1:0-52054 GCA_963515835.1 uncultured Aggregatibacter sp. | reverse complement strand
CTTACACAATCTATGAATTAGCAGCAGTTCCAGGTACATTATTATGTGGTTGGGTTTCTGACCATGTGTTCAAAGGTAAACGTGGTTTAACCGGTTTCATTTTCATGATCTTAACCACAGCCGCAGTTGCCGCCTACTGGATGAACCCGGCTACACCGGAAGCAGAATTAGCAAATTATGCAGCGTGGTATGAAAATCCATATCAATTAACTGACTTCATCTTAATGACCCTAATCGGTTTCTTAATCTACGGTCCGGTTATGCTTATCGGCTTACACGCCCTTGAGCTTGCACCGAAAAAAGCGGCAGGTACCGCAGCAGGTTTCACCGGTTTATTCGGTTACTTAGGTGGTACTGTGTCAGCATCAGCAGTTATCGGTTGGGCAGCCCAACACTACGGCTGGGACGGCGGTTTCTACGTCATGATCGGTGGTGGTATTCTGGCGGTGTTATTACTCTTCATCGTAATGGTTGAAGAAGGTAAACATAAAGCAAAACTAGGGGACACCTACGGCACTAAATAATTAAACAATTCAAAGGCGCAGGCGTAAAGCTTAGCGCCTTTTTTGTACCTCAATTTTATAAGTTAAATGATTTTATCCACCATAAGTTTCTTTCTTTGTATTTGGATGAAATCAAAAACACCTCAAAAATCAACCGCACTTTCAAGGAGAAATGCTTATGAAATTAAAAACCTTAGCAGTCACATTAATTACAGCAGGCGTATTAGCTGGTTGTAGCCATCAATCCGTTGTAAACAATATGAAATCAGACAAAATTATTATTGCCCATCGTGGAGCGAGCGGTTATTTACCTGAGCATACATTGGAATCTAAAGCACTTGCTTTTGCACAACAAGCAGATTATTTAGAACAAGATTTGGCTATGACAAAAGACGGTCGCTTAGTCGTCATTCATGATCATTTCTTAGACGGTTTAACCGATGTCGCGAAAAAATTCCCCAATCGCCATCGTAAAGACGGCCGTTACTACGTTATCGACTTTACATTAAAAGAAATCCAAAGTTTGAATATGACAGAAAACTTTGAAACTAAGGAAGGAAAACAAGTCGCTGTTTACCCTGGACGTTTCCCTCTGTGGAAATCTCATTTCAAAATTCATACCTTTGAAGATGAAATCGAATTTATTCAAGGTTTAGAAAAATCTACCGGTAAAAAAGTAGGTATTTACCCTGAAATAAAAGCACCTTGGTTCCATCATCAAAATGGTAAAGATATTGCTGTAGAAACCCTCAAAGTATTGAAAAAATATGGCTACAGCAAGAAAAGTAATCTAGTTTATTTGCAAACCTTTGATTTTAATGAGTTAAAACGTATTAAAACGGAATTGCTACCGAAAATGGGCATGGATTTAAAACTTGTCCAGTTAGTAGCATATACCGATTGGCATGAAACTGAAGAAAAAAACGCTAAAGGAAAATGGGTGAATTATGACTATGATTGGATGTTCAAACCAGGTGCCATGGCAGAAGTTGTAAAATATGCCGATGGTGTTGGTCCAGGCTGGTATATGTTGGTAGATAAAGAAAAATCCAAACCGGGTAAAATTGAATATACACCTCTAGTAAAAGAACTTGCGCAATATAATGTTGAATTGCATCCATACACCGTGCGTAAAGATGCCCTACCTGAATTCTTTACCGATGTAAACCAGATGTATGATGCCTTATTAAACAAATCAGGCGCAACAGGTGTATTTACTGACTTCCCGGATACGGGTGTAGCGTTTTTAAAAAAACACAAATAATGTATGAATCAAATATGTGGATTAAGCAAATTTGAGCGCTTATCAACACAAATAAAAAAGGCTTGGAAATCCAAGCCTTTTTTATATTGCGATTATTCGCCCAAACGCTCTTTAATACGAGCCGCTTTACCAGAAAGTGCGCGTAAGTAGTAAAGTTTCGCTTTACGTACCGCACCTTTACGTTTCACTACGATGCTATCAACTGCCGGAGAGTGAGTTTGGAATACACGCTCAACACCAACACCGTTAGAGATTTTGCGTACAGTAAATGCAGAATGCAAGCCACGGTTACGAATTGCAATAACCACGCCTTCGAATGCTTGCAAACGACGTTTGCTACCTTCAACAACCCATACTTTCACTTCTAAGGTATCACCCGGACGGAAGCTAGGTACGTTTTGTTTTAATTGTTCTTGTTCAAGTTGTTTAATGATGTTAGACATTTTTGATCCTTTTTGATCCTAGAGTTAACTGAGTTTACTGTTATATTCGGCTTTCACCTGTTTTAACAGCTTACGTTGTTCGTCAGTCAGAGCTAGGCCTTCCAGTAGCTCAGGGCGTCGTAACCATGTTCTCAATAGCGATTGTTTTAATCGCCATTTACGAATTTCCTCATGGTGTCCCGACATCAGCACGGGTGGCACAGTTAATCCGTCAAGCACTTCAGGGCGAGTATAATGCGGGCAATCCAGTAATCCATCGGCAAACGAATCTTCCTCGGCGGAAGCTTGTTTACCCAGCACACCAGGAATAAATCGGGCAACTGCGTCAATTAACGTCATTGCCGGCAATTCACCACCGGTGAGGACATAATCACCTACTGACCATTCTTCATCAACAACCGTTTCAATTAAACGCTCGTCAATGCCTTCATATCGACCGCATAACAAAATCAATTTCTGATTCTGCGCTAATTCCTCTACGCCTTGTTGATCGAGTTTACGACCTTGAGGCGAGAGATAAATCACTTTTGCACCTTCACCTGCGACTTCTTTTGCTGAATTAATAGCATCCTTTAATGGTTGCACCATCATCAACATTCCCGGGCCTCCGCCATAAGGACGGTCATCCACGGTTTTATGCTTATCGTGCGTAAAATCTCTTGGATTCCAGCACCGCACTTGTAACAGGTTTTGCTTAACAGCCCTGCCGGTTACCCCGTATTCCGTAATTGCTTTAAACATTTCAGGGAACAGACTTATTACCCCAATCCACATAATTTAGCCTTAACTTTTGAGCCTTATGTTAATGTTACCGCAAAGCGCTACGGCATACCTGAGATTAGAAACCAGCGTCCCAATCCACTGTAATCGTCTTAGTGGCGGGATCGACTCTTTTAACTACTTGTTCATACAAAAACGGAATTAACCGCTCTTGTTTCCCGAAAGCATCTTTTACATTGGCTTTTACCACCAATACATCATTAGAACCGGTTTCCATCATTTCGGTTACGGTTCCCATGGCATAACCTTCGAGATTCACCACCGCACAACCAATTAGATCGTGCCAGTAGTAATCCCCTTCTTCCAAGGTTGGAAATACCGATAAATCGACACCGATTTCCACATTGGCAAGAATTTGCGCCGCTTCACGATCATCTACGCCTTTTAATTTAACGATCAGTTCGTGATTATGATGACGCCAGTTTTCCAGTTCGGTTGGCAGCCACTGCCCTTTGATTTTCAAAAACCAAGGTTGATAATCAAAGATACTTTCAGCTTGTTCTGTGGATGAGTAAATACGTAACCAACCGCGAATACCATAAGTCGAACCTAATTTGCCGACAGTTTCGATTCTTTGTTGTTGCATATTCATCACCTCAAAAAAGTAAAATTAGGCGTTTTTTTGCGCTTCTTTTACTAACGCCTGAACGCGATCGGACAATGAAGCACCTTGGCCAACCCAGTGGTTAACACGGTCTAAATTGATACGAACACGTTCTGCATTGCCTTGTGCGATTGGATTGAAGAAACCAACACGCTCAATGAAACGACCGTCACGTGGTGAACGGCTGTCAGCAACTACGATTTGGTAAAATGGGCGTTTTTTAGCTCCGCCACGAGATAAACGAATGGTTACCATAACCTTCCTCTAATTATTTGATTACAAAAAGAAAACCCTCAAATATCGAAAGTTAAATGAGAGTTAAACTTACTTTTTTCTCTGTATATATAGACAAAAAGCCCGTGGATTTTACTCTTTTTCGTATAAAAAGCAAGTTAAATCCATGTTCGGGCGTTGTTGAAATAGGCGTTTTTCAGATAGCGCCAAACTAAAGTGCGGTCGTTTTTCAGAACGTTTTTAAGTGCTATTTTTACCGCGCTAAAGATTGCGCATCTGCCATTAATTTTTCAATATCAGCAATTTCTTTCGGTGCAGCGGACGTCAGATTTTTGTTGCCGTATTCGGTAATCAACAAATTGTCTTCAATCCGAATGCCAATGCCTTTGTATTGCTCCGGAATATCCGCGTCTTTAGATAAATATAACCCCGGCTCTACGGTCAGCACCATACCGGGTTCTAAAGTGCGGTCGCGATTTTCACCATATTTGCCCACATCATGAACATCCAAACCAAGCCAATGTCCTAACCCGTGCATATAAAATTCACGATAGACTTTTTGTTCGATTAATGCATCTACATCGCCTTTCAGAATGCCTAAACGTACTAAACCTTCGGTTTTAATACGAATGACTTCTTCGTTCGCTTTCGCAATGGAGCTGCCCGGCACCAACAATTCAATGGCACGTTTTTGCGCTTGTAGCACAATCTCATAGATCGCTTTTTGCGCCTCGCTAAATTTGCCGTTTACTGGGAAAGTACGGGTAATATCGCCGGCATACAGGGCAAATTCGCAGCCCGCATCAATCAGCACCAAATCGCCATCCCGCAACGGCATATCATTTTCCGAATAATGCAAAATGCAGGCATTTTCACCACCGGCAATAATGCTGTTATAGGAAGGATAGCGCGCGCCGAAACGGTTAAATTCATACAAAATCTCACTTTCCACCTCATATTCCAAACGGTTCGGGCGGGTTTGTTGCATGGCCTTAATGTGGGCAAGCGCGCTGATTTGCCCCGCTTGTTGCATGAGCGCAATTTCATTTTCCGATTTGAACAGGCGCATCTCACCGAGCATCGGCTTCCAATTAAAAACACTCAAAAATTCCACCGCACTTTGTTCCAGCAAGGCATCGCCCCAAGGTTGTTGCTTCGGTGCATAATAAAATGCGGTCTGTTTTTGCGCTAAATGTTTAAACTGCGGTACAAACTCTTCGATTGGATACGCCGTATCCACCAACAAGGTTTGCGGCGCATTGTCCACGCCAAGACGGCGTCCATTCCAAATTTCCAGTAATTTATCGGACGGGCGTACAAACATGATCGCCTGCTGTTCACCTTGCTGTTTACGCAATAACAATGCCGAATTCGGTTCATTAAAACCGGTTAAATACCAGAAATAGCTGTCCTGACGGAAAGGATAATCACAGCCGTCATTGCGGCGGCGTTCAATATCGGAAAAGACTAAAAACAGGGAATCGTCCTGCATTTGTTCAAAAACCTTGGCACGGCGTTGGGCAAATTCTTCCATCGGTAACGCTGCCATGTATGCGAGATCCATCATTTATCCTTAGTGTAACGTTGGCTGTTTGTCTTCTTGTTTGGTGAAATGGGTAAAAAACAAGGTAGCGATGGTGCGCACATATTCCACGATCTCTTCCACCGCTTGCGCCAGCTCCTCCGGTTCATCATCTTCTTCGTAACCTAACTGGCAAATATCATGTAAATCATCTACAGCTTCGCCAATGTCGCCTTTTTCTTTATCCAAATGCGGTTGAGCTAAGCCTAAACCAAGCAAAAAGTGATTCGACCATTCAGCCAAACCATCCGCCTGTTCAAACACATTTTCCGTATCAGGTAAACAAAGCTCAAAATCAAACGCTTCATTATCCGACAATTGGCGATGAACTTGTTGATAAATGTCACTAACTTGCGTTAAAAGCGCAGTAGGATAGGCATGATTATCATTGGTAAATTGATAAAGCAACGGCTGCCAACTTTGATCTTGAATCCCTCCGCAAATTAAACCACTCAAAAAACCGTGTAATTCGGCGGCAGAAAGTGGAATAGAGGCTTGTTGGAGTTGTTGATTCAGGTTTTGATAAGAAATTGTTGTCATTGAAATTATCCTTGTTGAAATTGCACTTAGTTTATCACCCTATATCGCAGGCAACCAGTTTAGAAATTGGCAAGTTTTTTTGCCTATGGCATAATACGGGCAGTTTTGATTAAGGAATTTGAGGCTCAAATGTCATCAAAAAGTATTGAAATTTCCGTCTTAGGGCAGGTATTACGTTTAAATTGTCCGGAAGAACAACATGAAGCTTTACGCAACGCCGCCCGTGAATTAGATCAACGCGTCTTGGAAATGAAAGAGCGCACCGGCATGTTACAAGTTGAAAAAGTCCTTTCCATCGTCGCCCTCAATTTAAGTTTTGAACTCATGCAAGAGCAACAAAAAACGCATCTCATTGAGGATGTGCTAAAAAACAGAATTTTACGTCCGCTCGATCATTCTCTTGAAAATATCGGGGCACAAAAACTAAATTCCTGATAATTTCAGATAACAAAATGTCATCCGAGAAAAAGAATTAGTGCTAGTCATTAAACCTAATTTCGAGTAGTATTGAATAAAAGAAATTCCTGAGGTGTTCGCCAGTGGGTTACGTCCCTGAGCCGATACTTTTAATCTTATGAATTGGTTTCCTGTCATTGGTGTGCAGGCTTAGCTCTGCTAAGAAGCCTAAAAATGATTTCAACTAATTCCCTTGAACCGTTGGGTTCAAGGACCGACCATCCACAACGGCACCTCGGGTCCTCTCAAACAACAACTATGCGTTCATTTTCCTCAACCACCACTTTTCGCCAACAACTTCGTCAGCAAATGCGAGAAACTCGGCAAAAACAGACTGCACTTCAACAGCAACAAGCTGCGCAACATATTACCGAACAGGCGCTAAAACTTATCGAACAACAACAGGCAAAGAATATTGCACTCTATCTTGCCTTTGATGGGGAAATTTCAACAAAACCGCTTATTAACCAACTTTGGCAACAAGGAAAACATGTTTATTTGCCGGTATTGCATCCTTTTGTTCATGGGCATTTATTATTCTTGCGCTACTTACCTGATACACCGATGAAAGCCAATAAATTTGGCATTTTAGAACCGCACTTAAATGTAAAGAGTGTATTGCCGATAGAACAATTAGATATCATTTTCACGCCTCTAGTAGCGTTTGATAGGTTAGGAAACCGCCTTGGCATGGGCGGAGGATTTTATGATCGTACGTTACAAAACTCACAACACCGTTTCATCACAGTGGGTTTAGCACATCAATGCCAACAAGTAGAAGCACTCCCAATCGAAAGCTGGGATATTCCTTTAGAACACATTTTAGTAGGATAAAAAAACCTCCGAAAATTCGGAGGTTTTTTATGGATTATTGTGGTGCTTTTAATTCCGGTTCTTTTGGTTTTTCCGGCTCATTAAATTTCTTGCCTTCGTTAGCCGCAATAATTTTTGCGGTTTGATCTGCTAAGTGAGTCAAGTTCATCTTTTCATAAGATGCTTTCATCAACGGTAATGCATCCAAAGTCGCTTGCGTATCCGGATACAATTTCAACATAGAAACCACTCGGTTTGCTGTTGCCACATAAGCATCACGTTTAAAATAAAACTTCGCAATCGCTAACTCATGACGAGCAAGACTCGCTTTAATGTAAGTCATACGCGCCAAGGCATCCGGTGTATAAGGACTATTTGGGAAATGTTGCACTAAATTTTGGAAGTTGGCAAACGCGGTTTTGATCGATGTATTCTCACGAGTAGCGCGATCTACACCAAAGAAATCTTGGAAGAAATTATCACCTAATGCAGAATTAGTTAAACCCGCCATATAGAGGGCATAATCTAAGTGACTACTGTTTGGGAAACGTTGAATAAAACGATCAATGGTGACTAAGGTTTCAGAGTAGTCCTGCGTTTTATAGTAGGCATAAATCAAATTCAGTTGCACCTGTTCACTATAAGAACTCCCTGGGAAACGACTGCTCACGGCATTCAAATAACGGATTGCCTGAGAATAATCACCATCCTGCAAATAGGTTTGCCCTGTGCTGTATAAGGTTTGTTCCGGTGCTTGTTCTACATCTTGTTTAGAGCTTGAACATGCGGTCACCGCCAACGCAAGTGCGGTAAGTAATGCAAAGGATTTAAGTTTACGCATTGAATAGAATCCTTATTTTTACGAGAAATGATAAATGAGTTACAATTGCCTGATATTGTATAGAACATTGCTAAATAAGCAAACTTGATTAACGGATTTTTTATTTATGGCACAAATTACTCTCTCGGCAACCGTGCAACCGCAACAAATGGGGCAGCGCTTAGACCAAACCTTGGCGGAATTGTTCCCCGACTATTCTCGCTCCCGTTTAAAAACATGGATTGAGGAGAATTTGGTGCTGGTCAACGGTGTCGTGCAAAATGTGCCGCGTACCAAAGTTTACGGTGATGAACACATTGAGATTACCGTAGAAATTGAAGATGAAACCCGTTTTGAGCCGGAAGCTATTCCGTTAAATATTGTTTATGAAGACGAGGATATTCTCGTTATCAACAAACCCAAAGATCTGGTGGTTCACCCCGGTGCAGGCAATCCTAAAGGCACCGTTCTCAATGCGCTACTTTACCATTACCCACAAATTGCCGAAGTGCCGCGCGCGGGCATTGTACACCGTTTAGATAAAGACACCACGGGCTTGATGGTTGTCGCTAAAACCATTCCCGCGCAAACGCAACTGGTACGTGATTTGCAAAAACGCAAAATTACCCGCGAATATGAAGCCGTTGCCTGCGGCATCATGACCAAAGGCGGCACAGTAGATGAGCCGATGGCACGTCATCCTACCAAACGCACCCACATGTCCGTGCATCCGATGGGGAAACCCGCCGTTACCCACTATCGCATAATGGAACGTTTCCGCGATTACACGCGCTTGCGTTTGCGTTTAGAAACCGGCAGAACTCACCAAATCCGTGTGCATATGGCACATATCGCCCACCCGTTATTAGGCGATCAAACCTATGGTGGTCGTCCGCGTCCCCCAAAAAATGCCAGCGAAGAACTCATGGAGGTACTACGCAATTTTAAGCGTCAGGCACTACATGCTGTGATGTTACGTTTACAACACCCGATTAGCGGCGAAATGATGGAATGGTACGCACCGTTGCCGGACGATTTTGTGGAATTAGTGACTGCTTTAAAAGCGGATTATGTTCTCCACAAAGACGAATTGGATTATTAATATGCAAGCCATTAAACCGAACTGGAAAGCCCCTCAAAACGTGAAGTCGTTCACCACGCTTCGCCATGGCGGTGTGAGCCTTGCGCCTTATGACAGTTTTAATTTGGGTGATCATGTAGGGGACGATAAAAACGCCGTGAAAATCAACCGCACTTTATTGGTAGAAAAATTCCATTTGCCACAAATGCCGTTGTTCTTAAACCAAACTCATAGCACGCGCGTATTAACCCTGCCTTATGACGGGGAAGATTTCAATGCCGATGCGGTTTATACCTGCCAACCGAATCAAGTGTGTTTAGTGATGACTGCCGATTGTTTGCCCGTGTTATTTACCAATAAACAGGGCACGGAAGTGGCCGCTGCCCATGCCGGTTGGCGCGGATTATGCGATGGTGTATTAGAACAAACTGTCGCCAAATTTCACTGTCCGCCTGAAGATATCTTAGCGTGGTTCGGACCGGCTATTGGCCCAACAGCTTTCCAAGTAGGTCAAGAGGTTATCGATCAATTTGTTGCCCAAGATCCCCAAGCCACATCCGCCTTTATCGCTGATCCTGCAGCCGAAGACAAATTCCTCGGCAACCTTTACCAAATCGCTACGCAACGTCTCAATGCCCTTGGCATCACCCAAATCAGCGGCGGCGAACACTGCACTTATCTTGAAACGGAAAACTTCTTTTCTTATCGCCGAGAGAATGTCACAGGAAGAATGGCGTCAGTAGTATGGATTAACGAATAATTTGATTTTTAATCTGTTTCATGAAAAAAGTGCGGTCATTTTTAACCGCACTTTTATTTATCAAGGAAAGAAATTAAAACGTATATTTCAACGTTGCATAATAAGCACGACCCGGCTCATTGTAAGTATGCGCGTTATAATTGGTACTACTTGAAGAGCGATAAAGTCGTTTATCAAATAAGTTATTTACACCAACTCGAACACTCACGGTATTTTTCCAGTTGTAACCAGCACTTAAGCCCCAAACTGCATAGCTACCGATATCAGAAGAATTTGCTAACTTACCATTTTCCATTCGATTCTCCGGATTCTTACGAGAAGTTTGCTTGCCGTATTGCGTATAGGTCAACATGGTATCGAACGCCTCTGTAATTTGATAGTTCAAGCTGGAATTCAATGTATATTTTGGCACAATAGAAAGCGGGTTGCCGGTATCTTTATTTTTAGTTTTGTGCATATAGGTGAAATTATTCACCCAAGATAATTTATCTTCAATTAATGGCAAGGTTAGGTTTCCTTCCAAACCTTCAATTACCGCACGGTTTGCATTGCCCCATTTATATACATAGTTTCCAAGAGAACTAAGACCAACGAACTTGCCATCAGATACAATTTTGTTACGGTAATCGTTGCGGAAATAGGCAATGGAGGCTAATAGACCATCTTTATCATATTCAATACCAATTTCCTTGTTCCAGCTGGTTTCCGGTTTAATCTCGCTGTTTCCTTGGAAATAACAGGTTTTGCCATTCGGTACATAGGTTGGACAACCTTGGCCTAGGGTAAATAAAAGATAGTTCGGATTGGTTTGATAAAGGTTTGGTGCTTTATAGGCGCGAGCAATGCCACCTTTTATTTTCCAATGTTCGCTTAATCCTTGTAAGAAGTTTAAACCACCACTCACATTAGAACCGGAATAAGTATTGTAATCGTACCGTAAAGACGGGGTGAGCACCGTTGATTTTGTTGCCGAAATATTATCTTCAACAAATACGGCCCATTCACTTTGACTGGAGTGTCCGCCTCGAATATTCTGCACACTGCTCGGTAAGGTTTCTGGAAGATCATAAATAACCTTACCGGAACGGTCACGTCTTCCTCCAAGCAATTGTGTCATAGAGGAAGCATCGTCTAAGCTACTGTGTGCTCCCTCAAAACCAACCGTTAGCATATGCTCGACGCCAAAAGTAAACGGAATATAGAATTCAGAACTAAAACGGGTATTTTTTAAAACAGAATCTTTAAAATCAGTAGTGCTTGAGTAGCTTCCTTCCGGACCACCGGCTAAAAACTCCGGTAAACGGCTATTTTTAGTTTTATCAAAAGTAATGTAGGTTTTATTATCGAAACGATCAAATTTACCTTCATAAGTTAAGGCATAATTTTGACGATACAAACGCGCTGTTTCTGATTTATTGGCAGCTAATGTTTTGGTTGCAGGATAATTAGCATTATTATAGAGTCCGCTAGAACTATTTTGCGTATCACCATTATAAATATTGCCTTGGCGACTAAAACCACTGTCTAAAGTTAACTTGTGATCTTTGTTGATATTCCACACTAAACGACCGTTAATATCTTTGTTACGAACACCTTCACGGCCAGCAATCGCAGGATCGCCATTAATGCCAACTTCATCCGCTTGAGTTTTATTCCAGTTACCATATAAACGGAATTGCAATACATCTTTAATTAATGCACCGCTTAGATTAAAACCAACACGATTCGTTGCACCTTCTTTGCTATCTTCCGGCTGGTTAGTGTAATAACTTACGCTCCCGTGTAAATCATTGGTAACAGGTTTAGTGATAATATTAACCACCCCACCCATTGCACCTGAACCATAGCGTGCCGCTGAAGGACCACGTAATACTTCAATTTTTTCAATCGCTTCAACCGGCACCCAGTTACTGTCGCCACGAGAATTACGTTCACCACGCACACCATAACGTTCTGCATTACGAGAGGTGACTGGTTTACCATCCACTAAAATCAATGTGTTTTCTGGCCCCATACCACGAATATCAATTTGACGTTTATTGCCACGTTGTCCAGTGGATGAGTTACCCGTCAAATTCACGCCAGGCATAGTACGTAATACTTCAGAAACATCATTTGTCGCAGGACGTTTCTCTAAATCTTTTGCAGTAACAAGAGAAGAACCAAGTGATTGTTTTACTTGGTTTTCCGCTGTAACACGAATTTCATCCAACTGTTGAGTTCCCTCAGCGTGTGCATTATTCAGAAATAATGCGGTACTGATCAAACTCAACATGAAAATAGATTGTTTTTGCATAAAATGCTCCTATCCTAAATAAAAAATATGTCATATATGGGGTGCTTATTCTAACGAAACACCACCTTTTTTTGCAAATACGAATTAATTTTATTTAAAATCTATTTGGTTGATATTTTTTGCATTATGATTATTGATTCAATACTTAATTCTGGTTGAATTATTTTTTTGATGCAGTATCATTTGCGCCCTGCATTTTTGCAGACTCACAATATGTTCTGGGTTCCCTAACCCCAATTTAAACTAAAAAGGTATTCAAATGACACACGCATTTTCGATCTTTAGTGATCGCCAAAAACGCCGAGCATTAGTTTTGCTCAGTTTCTTCCACATTTTTATCATTGCTGTCAGTAACTATTTAGTACAGCTTCCTTTTGAAGTTCATGTGCCACTGACATTCTTCGGCGCACAAGAAGACTTTATGTTCCACAGCACCTGGGGCGCAATTACCTTTCCATTTATTTTCTTGGCGACGGATTTAACCGTGCGTATCTTCGGTGCGAAAGAAGCACGTTGGATCATTTTCGTGGTCATGATTCCGGCGTTAATTATCAGCTATGTGGTCTCAACCCTCTTTTCAGATACCCAATATCAAGGTCTACAAGCATTAACCGAATTTAATATGTTTGTGTTCCGCATTGCAGTCGCGAGTTTCTTCGCCTATGTTTTCGGACAATTATTGGATGTTTTGGTATTCAATCGCCTACGCCAACTCAAAACTTGGTGGATAGCGCCAACCAGCTCCATGGTATTTGGCTCTATGGCAGACACTTATTTGTTCTTCGCGATTGCCTTCTATGCCAGCAGCGATCCATTTATGGTAGAACACTGGATGGAAATCGGCTTCGTCGATTATTTATTTAAATTATTCATCGGGGTACTGTTGTTCGTCCCAGCTTACGGTGTGTTCTTAAATATGATTCTGCGTAAGATTCAGCAACTAACTGTGGCTCTCGAAAATGACATGGAATTACCCCAAAATTCTTAAAAAAGAAAGAATAAAAAAATGCCCTGAATCATCAGGGCATTTTGTTTTTTGAAGAGATTATTTTTGCGCTAAAAGTACGGTCGGATTTTCTGATGTTTCTTCCGATAAATTGAGATTTTCCACCGCCATCACAGACTTCAAACCCTCTTCACGCAATTGTTGTGCAGCAGCCTTATCACCAACTTGTTCAAAAACGTAAGACGCCATTGTAATGTCCGTTGGTTCCAATTTCTCTTTATTAGCGATTAATGCTTTAAACACCCCATCTGCTTTAGCAAAGTCATTGTTACGTACATATAAATAACCGAGTGCACGATGAGCACAACATTGCACAGATGGCTCCGCCCCTTTTAACCATTTACAGATAAATTTAACTAACTTACTGTTATCTTCCGGCTGCAAGCGACTAATTTGCTTGAATAATGCTTGAGTTAACGGGTTATTATCACTATCTAATTTTTTCACCAATTCCAACATGAGCTCATAAGCAGACTGATGGTCATTGGCATCAATCAAACGCGTAATTAACGCCAGTTTTATGCGGGAATCATTACGACGTTTACGCGACTGCTCATCCCACCAATCTAACAAGCCATCAACGCCTTCTTCGTTCATTTTCTCATCAAGCAACCCATCTTCCACTTGGGTTTGTAATGCAACAAATTCCTGAGAGGTGTACAAGCCGGATTTTTCGATTTGTTCTAAAATATTATCTAACGCCTGATAAGCCTTTGACTTTAAATAAATCTCAACGGCTAATTTAAGCACTTCTTTATTCTTGCCTGCCATCAACAATAAGCTGTCAACTGAACTGCGCGCTGCCGGCAATTTATTTTGTTGCAATAAAATGCGGGTACGTGCAATTTCTAAAACCAAGCTATCAGAACCGGCGATTTCCGTTGCTTCCATTAAATAACGGTTTGCACTGAATTCATCACCACGCTGTTGTGCTGCCTCAGCCGCTTTAATAAAATTCAGCACCGGCTCATCAGAATGTTTCGCATTTTTACCAATTAATTTTTCTGCTTTGGAATAATCCCCTTCATCCATACGCATTAAGCCTTCCAATGTTTGCTTTTGCGCCTTCGTGCGTTTACGACGAGAGAACCAGCTGTATGTGTTGTTGCTTAAACGGAAAAAACGACTAATGACGACCTCAATGCTGTACACCAAAGCTAAAGCGAGCACGAAGAAGATCACTAAAGTAGTAATGGACATTTCGACGATATGACCTGCCGTTTCAATCCGCACATAGCCTTGCTTACCCGCTAAATACGGACCGGCAATTAAGCTCGCCAGTAACAACAACATTAAAAATAGCACTCGTAACATAATCTATTTCTCCTATTGTTGTTCTTGATTGACTTCCGGTTTGGTTTCATTCGCCGGCGCGGTAGCAGCCTCATTTTCTTTTCCTGTTGGCTCAGTTCCAGAATTACCGTGCGACTCGAGTTCTTTATCCACTGAAAGCGTGATTTTTTGCATTTCTTGTGTTGGCTTATTCAATAATTTATCTAAGGCATTTAACCCACTTAACTGAGTCGGCACATCCACGTAAATTGATTGTTCCGCTAATTCATCCAGCTTCTTCAAGAAGTTTTGAGCCACATCAGTATTGGTATCAAAATACGTACGAATCCAAGAAGCCACTGTTTGTAAAGATTGTTTGTATAAATCGTCTTGTTGGCGCGGTACAGATAAAATTGCAATTTGTAAACGTAAACGAATATTCTCACGTAAATAAATATCTTGATTTGGCGCTAACAAGGCTTTGTCATTCGCTTTCTTCGGAGTCACACGGATAAAATGATTTAAAAAACTCACCGCACTTTTTTCTGCATTTTCTTTCCAATCATCCAAAGAATCCGTCAATTTATCATTATTCGGATCTTCATCAAAATTTACGTTTAATACTGTTAATTCGTCAACATTGTTCGCAAGCTCGGATAAATCTTGCATGATGGCATTCTGGTCTACGTTATTAAGCGATAATAAGTTTTTCAAGTCCGAGTGAATGGCGTTACGTACCGGAGCCACCTCTGGTAACGCAACTTTTGATAAGGTTTCATCAGCTACTTTTAATAACGCAACGCTGGTGTCCACGTCATTATCTAACACCAATTTACGCAACGCATTATTGAGTAGAAAATCCGCCTCGGTAAGCAACCAATCATTGGGTTGCTCTGCTTTTGCTTGGTTCGCCAAGCGTTGAACTTCTTGTTTCAACGCTGATAAGCTTTGTTCTTTAACAGCAATTTCGTGATGTAATTCGCCAATTTGCTCACCTGCCGTTTTTGAAAATGCAATAAGCTGTTGAAGCTGTGCTCTTTCGGCTTCAAAATTTTGTCCTTCGGCTACCACTGCAGGCACTGGCTGTTGTACTTTCCCTGAAAGTGCGGTCAATTTTTGTTGTATTTCCTCAACCTGTAACTGACCGAAATAATAGCCCGCGCCACCCAAACCTAGTGCAATAAAAATGGCTAA
This sequence comes from uncultured Aggregatibacter sp., assembly GCA_963515835.1. Lineage (GTDB taxonomy): Bacteria > Pseudomonadota > Gammaproteobacteria > Enterobacterales > Pasteurellaceae > Aggregatibacter. The sequence goes on along the minus strand of CAUPZK010000011.1, from coordinate 36,406 downwards.
CAAACCTAATGCAGAACCGCTTTTTTTTACAACTACCGTTTCTTTTACAGGTGTTTCTTTCGTTGTAGAAGCGTTAGCAACAGTTTCCGTTGCAGCAGATTGCTTTGCCGAAGAGATCGTCTTTTCATTGTGTTCTTGTTGCATAGTGTTTACTTTATCCTCTATTGGAGCCTCAATTTGTTCAGTTAATGCCTCATCTTGTGTCGCTAAATCAAGATCTTCACTGACATCAATTTTCTGTTCCACTTCTGCATTCCGTTTCGACGGGTGAGATTTCTTGTTAGCCATAATATTTACCTATAAAGAAAAAATGTGATTTAACGACATTGTAATAAGGTTTGTAATAACGTTCTATTGTCTGAACACGGACAAACCGTCACTTGTTGCCAACCTAACGCTTGCGCCAAATGGGCAATACGCTCACTGATTGTAATAAGGTGGCAACTTTTTAGCCAATTATGTTCGCTTTGCGGAACAAAATCTACTAATTGAGTGAGTATTTCGGTACTGGTCACGACTATCGTTTGTACGCCTGCTCGTTTGCACAAACTGATTTGATCCGCTTGATTGTAAACAAGAGGTTCCCGTCGATAGCATTCGACAATTTTAATACTGCCGCCACGTTGTTGTGCCTGTTCGGCAAAAAACTCCCGACCACCATTGCCACGCAAAATTAATACCGTTTTCTCAGACAAATCCTGCATCATGGATAACTGCAATAATCCTTCACTATTTTCTTGCATAGTCGGATAGTGAACGGCCATTTCTGTCATGGCCGAAAAATACTGAGCCGTACTTTTCCCGACGGCAAAATAGACCAAATCATCACACCACTTAAAACCGGTGTTTTTAATGGCTTTATCCGCCAAATCTACCGCATTTTTAGAAACAGCAAAGACATAATCGCCAGATTTCAGCTTCGCTAATCTCGCAGGCAATTCATTCAGCTCCGCTCCGCGAGTAATTTGAAATAGGGGTAAATGCAACGCAACAATGCCGGCTTTCACCAACATCTCAACCAGTTTTTCCCCACGTTCATCCGGGCGTGTCACCAAAACAGCCATGTTCAACTCTTATGCGTAAATATTTTGCAAAATCTTGTCAGCACCTTGTGCTAAAAGTTGCTCGGCAATTTGCACGCCCAAAACCTCAGCATTTTCTACCGCACTTTGACCTTCCGCACGAATAATTGTTGAACCATCAACACTACCCACCAAGGCTCGCAAGTACAACATGCTCTCACGCAATACGGCATAACCACCAATAGGCACTTGGCAACCGCCTTGTAAGCGATTATTCATGGCGCGTTCCGCCAACACACAATAAGTCGTTTCAACATCTGCCAACGGTGCTAATAATTGTTGCACCTGTTCGTCATCCGTACGGCATTCAATCCCCACTGCACCTTGCCCGGCAGCAGGAAGCGACTGTTCTACCTCAATAAAAGAAGTAATTCGATCTGCCAATTCCAAACGAATTAAACCGGCAGAAGCCAAAATAATCGCATCAAAATCACCGTTGTCCAGTTTGCTCAAACGCGTCCCCACATTGCCTCGCAAAGAGCGAATTTCCAAATCCGGACGTAAGGCTTTTAGCTGACACTGACGACGCAAACTGGATGTACCGACGATGGCTCCCGGAGGCAACTCGGCTAAAGTGCGGTAAGTATTTGAAACAAATGCATCACGCGGATCTTCACGCTTACAAATGACGGATAAACCTAGCCCTTCAGGAAATTGCATCGGCACGTCTTTCATAGAATGCACAGCGATGTCCGCTTCATTGTTCAACAACGCATTTTCCAATTCTTTCACAAACAAACCTTTACCGCCGATTTTCGCCAAAGGCGAATCTAAAATCACATCACCTTTAGTGACCATAGTCACCAATTCGATTGATAAATCGGGATACAGTTGTTGTAAACGCACTTTCACAAAGTTTGCCTGCCACAATGCCAATGGGCTTTGGCGGGTAGCAATTTTTAAAGTTTTTTTAGACATAATAACGAGATATGGAAGTGATCTTATGTGCTTTATCCTACCATTGTTAACCCGTATTGTCAGTTTCCATTTAATTTTTTTGCTTTCCTAAAGCACTGGTGATAGAGTACCCACCAGCCAAGTATGACTGTTGTAAAAAAGTTAGGATACAAATTGAAGTTTGATGTCAATGAAGCCAAAAAACGCGTGGACTTTCTAGATAAATTACGCATTGATCGCGCTTTATCCGACACAACTGAATCCTTTCAACTTCTCTTTAAAGTCATTCCTTTATTACTTCATTTTAATCACCCAGATCTTCCGTGCTATGTTGCGAACGCGCCTACCGGGATTGCACGTTTTTCTCTCAGTGGTTTTCAACAAGACTACCTTGCTCAAACACTCTCTGAAGAACAAAGAAAAAACATTCAAAAAAAACACCGCACTTTTGAGCAAGAAGCAATTCTAGGCGTATATGTGATGGGCAGTATTGCTTCCATCGCCCAAACACCATCTTCTGATTTAGATATCTGGATTTGTCATCGGGAAGATTTAAACCCAAGCGCGCTTGAGCTGTTACAACAAAAAACCAATGCGATTCAACAATGGGCAAAATGCTTTCAAGTAGAAATTAACTTCTACTTAATGGATCAAAAGCGTTTCCGTTGTTTCCGTTATGCTGATCCGATGGACGGTGAAAATTGTGGTTCAACACAATATATGTTATTGCTGGATGAGTTTTATCGTTCAGCCATACGCCTTGCCGGTAAACCTTTGTTGTGGTTACATTTATTGGTTGAACGTGAAGAAAATTATGAAGCAGAAATTGAGCGTTTAACTCAAGAAGGACAACTGGATTTAAACGATTGGGTCGATTTTGGGGGATTAGGCTCGTTCTCAGCGAACGAATATTTTGGCGCAAGCTTGTGGCAGCTTTATAAAGGTATTGATTATCCGTATAAATCCCTGCTCAAAATTTTATTACTTGAAGCTTATTCTTGGAATTACCCAAACACCTTCTTGATTTCTTGCGAATTTAAGCAAGCCTTACTGAGTGGCGATTTGAACGTTGAACACCAATTTGATGCTTATTTAGCGATGTTGCAGCGGGTAACTGATTATTTAACTCGTCAAAAAGAATTTAAACGGTTGGACTTTGTACGTTGTTGTTTTTATATCAAAGTACACGAAAATGAAGTGGCCCCTGGAGAAACGAACTGGCGTTTGGATAAACTGTTCAAGCTAGCTCAACAATGGGGATGGAAGTGCGGTCAACTAGAGTGTCTCAATAATCGCCGACATTGGAAAATCAAACAAACCATGAAAATACATAATAGTTTGATTAAGTTCCTCATGTTGAGCTATCGCAACTTAGTCCATTTTGCACGTAAACACCAAGTGAATGCCAGCATCATGCCACAAGACATGAGTGTGCTGACACGTAAACTATACGCTGCTTTTGAAGAATTACCGGGTAAAGTGACCTTGCTCAATCCACAACTGGCCGTGGATTTATCAGAACCGGCATTGACGTTTATTGAAGTAAAACATAATCGACATTTTAAAAACGGCTGGTATGTCATCAATCAAACACCAGATGTGGAAGGTTGTAGCCATCCTCGTTATATTGAATATAACGAAAGCTTGAATAAGCTTGTGGCGTGGGCGTATTTCAATCGTTTATTAACAGCCAATACGCAGCTCTTCATTTCCAGTGATAATATCGAACTAAAAACATTACGCCAATTTGTCACCGATCTCCGTTTAACGTTCCCGATCGAAACAACTTTCGCAAGCAATTCCGATCTCAGTCATCCTTGCGAAATCCGTAGTCTTGCCGTGATTATCAATTTAACTCAAGATCCGACGCAACAGCTGAGAGACATCAAGCCAACAATCCAAGCCAGTGATTTATTTAGCTTTGGTCCGAATGAAGAAAGCTTGGTTGGCAGCATTGACTTAACCTACCGTAATGTATGGAATGAGGTCAGAACGCTACATTTTGAAGGGGCAAATGCGATTTTATTAGCGTTAAAAGTGCTTTCCAACAAAATTTATCGTGGCGCGCCATCACCAAAATTTGTTCAAGTTTTTTGTTATAGCCGTTACTATCGCCATGCCTTACGTCGTATCGTCACGACACTTATTAATAAATGTATCAGCATCCAACTCGGAGTCACCGAACCACCGAAAAATAATTTATTGCGTGTGGCGGGAAAAAACTGGCAATTTTTCTTTGAAGAACGCGGTATTAGTTTGCAAGAAATTCATCACGGGCGGGTCACAAAAACACATCAATTTGACACCGCACTTAACAAGAAAGCAGCAGCAACTGACCCGCTTCCAACAAAGCATCAAAAGTATCCACGAGAAATCGATCGATTTGCAACGGAAGGCTTCCTGCAATTCTTCTTTGAAGATAATCCGAACGGTAGTTTTAACGTTTATATTTTAGATGAACTTAATCGCCTTGAGGTTTACCGCAACTGTGATGGTACAAAAGAGAAAAAAATTCATGAGATAAATCGAATTTATCAACTCTCAGGCTTGGATGAAAATGAGAATCCGTATAAAATCGTACAACGCGATTTTAATTATCCACAATTCTATCAATTATTAATGACAGAAGAAGGAATAACGATTGTTCCTTTCCATAGCCGTTTGGCTTTGTCTTGAGGTGTAACATGAATGACAAATTAAAAGTTTTAATTATTGATGACCATCCGTTAATGCGCCGCGGCATACAACAACTTGTTGAATTAGAAGAAGGTTTCGAAGTTGTTGGCGGTGCAGGCAATGGTTCTGAAGGGATTAATTTAGCGCTACAAACCTCACCGGATCTCATTATTTTAGATCTGAATATGAAAGGACTCTCCGGTTTAGATACGCTTAAAGCATTGAGAGCAGAAGACGTTGATGCTCGCATTGTCATTTTGACCGTGTCTGATGCTAAAAACGACATTTTTACCTTAATTGATGCAGGTGCGGACGGGTATTTATTAAAAGATACCGAACCCGACACATTGCTTTCTCAACTAAAACGCATTGCTCAAGGTGAAGTTATCCTCAGTGATTCCATTAAAAATCTCTTATTAGAGCGTCAATCTTCGCAAAGCCCTATTGACTCTCTTACCGATCGTGAAATTGACGTATTGCGTTTAGTGGCAACAGGTCTTTCCAATAAACAAATTGCCGGCCAATTGTTTATTTCGGAAGAAACCGTCAAAGTACACATTCGTAATTTGCTACGTAAACTTAACGTTCACTCACGCGTTGCCGCAACAGTGCTTTATTTTGAGCATAAAAACGGCTAAACCGTATAATTTCACAAGAAATAGCCGACAGCATTGTCGGCTATTTTTTTATTATCAATTTACTCGTTCCTTTTTCTTAAAAATACCGAAAAAATCCACCGCACTTTGTATAAGCGAAGCATTGCAGGGACAAAATCTAACGAGTAAACTACCAAGGTTTAATGTAGGAGTTATATGAAGAAATTGTTCAATAAAAAAGCGACTCAACGTTTCTATGCACTTGTATTTTCGTGCTTATTTTGGCATTCCTCTGCCTACGCCGAACATCTCGTTGATTTACAAATTGATGGGGTAAAAAACGACGCTTTAAAAAACAATATCCAGATTCACCTCAACGCCATCGATAAAGAAGAGGCTGACGGTTCCGAACGTTATCAAGATATTGTCAGCAAAGCCGTTGATAAAGGTCTGCGTGCTTTAGGGTATTATGATCACCAGATTCAATTTGAATTAAAACCACGAGCCAAGAACAAACCGCTATTAATCGCTCACATTACTATAGGGGAACCGGTAAAAATCGCCGCCACAGACATCGTGATTAAAGGAGATGCCAAACAAGATCCGGAATTCATTCAACTGGAAAAACAGGTTCCTAAAACCGGCACCATACTCAATCACGAAACTTACGAAGATTATAAAAACCAACTGCAACAACTCGCACTATTTCGCGGTTATTTTGATGCAGAATTTGAACAATCCCGTTTAGAAGTGATGAAGTCCACGCGAGAAGCTTGGTGGAATCTCACCTTCGATAGCAAAAAACGCTATCACTATGGAAGTATTCATTTCTTACATGCGCAAATTCGAGAAGAATATTTACGTAACATGCTCAACATTCACTCAGGCGAACCCTATTTAATGAGTGACTTTTCCACCTTAACCAACAATTATTCCTCCTCAAGCTGGTTCAGCTCGGTGTTATTGCAACCGCACTTAGACGATAAAAAGAAATTAGTAGATGTGGATGTGTTACTCTACCCGCGTAAAAAAAATATTATGAACGTCGGACTAGGTTATTCCACTGATGTTGGACCTCGCTTCCAATGGAGTTGGACGAAACCTTGGATCAATGATCGCGGACACAGTGTCAGAAGTAATCTCTATTTTTCTTCACCGAAGCAAACGCTCGAACTGACCTACAAAATGCCCTTATTGAAGAACCCGCTGAATTATTACTATGAATATTCCGGCGGTTTTGAACGTGAAAATAAGAACGACACCCAAATAACCTCATCTACCCTTGCCGCACTGCGTTATTGGAATCATCCTACCGGATGGCAATATTCCTTCGGTTTACGCTTGCGCCATGACGCCTTTACTCAAGCGGATATCTCCGACAAAACACTATTACTATACCCTACAACCTCTTTAACCCGTACCCGTTTACGTGGCGGTGCCTTTCCTGATTGGGGTGATTCACAACGTATCACCCTAGATTTTGGACGAAAACTTTGGATTTCTGATGTCAATTTCTGGAAAATTCAAGCATCTACCGCCTGGGTCAGAACCTATGCGCAAAATCACCGTTTTCTTACTCGTCTAGAAATTGGCGTACTCAACACTGCAGATATTCACCGAATTCCACCCTCATTACGCTTCTTTGCCGGCGGCGATCGCAGCGTACGTGGTTATGGTTATAAGAAAATCTCCCCAAAAGATCAAAATGGCAAATTAGTCGGTGGCTCCCGTTTAGCGACAGGAACGATTGAATACCAATATCAGGCTTATCCCGACTGGTGGCTAGCTACCTTTGCTGACACCGGTCTGGCGGCAAATAGTTTTAAACCTGACGAATTACGCTATGGTGCAGGTTTTGGCTTGCGATGGGCATCGCCGGTAGGCGCCATTAAATTTGATGTTGCTACCCCGATAAAAGATAAAAGTAAAAACATTCAGTTTTATATCGGGCTGGGTAGTGAAATATAGCAACATAAAACGGATGACTTCATGACAGAACAGACAGAAAAAACGGCTCAAACGACAAAAGCAAAATCGCCAAAACGCCTTTGCCAATGGATTTTATGCCTTGTAAGTGCGGTTATTTTTTTACCTATTTTTACCCTATTCACCCTCCTTTCAACAGAAAGTGGTCAGCACCAGCTCCTCCATTGGGCAAATGCAGGGCTCGATGCTCTTTCCATTGAACAAGCAGAAGGCAACTTAAAGGAAGGGTTAACATTAAAACATCTGCGCTTTCAAACAGAAGGTGTGGATGCCCATATTGAGGAAGCGCGTCTTCAGCTACAGTTAAGCTGTTTATGGCATTTAGACGTGTGCATTGATGATATCACCCTGACACAACCATCCATTCTGATTGACACCACCTTGCTGCCAGCCCCTGAGCCTAAAAAGAACAACAACGGGAAGATGAAACATGTGTTCTTACCTATCTCAGTGCAAATCAATCGGTTAGCCGTTAACGATTTCTCATTATCTCTTGATAAAAATAAAATCACTTTAGGTACATTCCATACGGCGGCAAGTTTAAATAATGCCGATGGATTAACATTAGCACCGACCCAAATTGAAAATTTGAGTTTTACCCATGATTTAACCTCAACTGCGGGCAACGCCAAAACGCCGAAAAAGACGGACGTGTCCGAATCTATTCAATGGGAACACCTAGAACAAGCTCTCCGTAAACCACTACTTGCCGAAGTGCAGCAAATTGAACTGCCTTTTGCAATACACATTCAAGGCGTGCAAGGCAAAAACTGGCGATATCAAAGTCTCAGTGGGAAAAATACGGTCGAGCAAGATATCCTCATTGCTTCTGTAGAACTTCAAGCAAACGCAACTGATGATACTATCAAACTAGCTAAATTTGATGTGCAAAGCTCACTTGGTCATTTACAAGCAAATGGGCAAGTGACATTCCAACAAGATTTCCCATTGCAATTTGATGCCTTCGCTAAAATTAATGACATACGCCAAAATAACGACCTTGTTTTGCCTGCAAGCCAAGCGGAAATCCATCTTTCAGGCGCATTAAAAAAACAGACCGCACTTTCATGGAAAACTCAAGGCGCGTTGGAATCACAACTGAATGCTCAAATTCAGGCTGCTGAACCTAACCTTCCGCTTCAAGTGAACTTGGCTGTGCCTCAAGCAAAATACCCTTTTAATAACAAAGATCCGTTAAAAATTCAGGATTTCAATTTCACCCTAGACGGCAACTTAGCTGCCGCACAAATACAACTTAAAAGTGCGGTCAGTGGCATGGGAATACCAAACAGCGTTTTGACATTACAAGCCTTGGCCCATTTATCCGACATCGCGATTAATCAACTCAAACTCAATACCTTAAATGGTACAGCCGATTTAACCGGTAACCTCAATTGGCGTGATGGTGTGGAATGGAACGGGCATTTAGCATTAGCAAAAATGGCGCTTGGTGCCTACGTAGCCGATTTTCCGGCAATCATTTCCGGCAGCTTAAATTCACAAGGAAAAATCACTCAAGACAAGCAACAAATTTCAATTTCAGATATAGATCTGCAAGGTTCACTGTCGCAACACCCCTTGAGCCTAACCGGCAATTTACATATGGCAGAACAACCATTACTTAATGTACCACAGCTCACCTTCACTTACGGCGACAATAAAATCAACGTACAAGGCAACCTTGGCTCCGTCTCCGATTTTACTCTTGATATTAATGCACCGAATTTAAGCGGTTTATTGACTGGTTTATCCGCCTCTGTTAATGGCAAAACCACGGTAACCGGTAACATTATGCACCCAAATTTTATTGTGGATTTAACCGCAAAACAGTTACATTTCCGCGACATAGGACTTACCCAAGCCAGCATTAAGGGGCAGCTGAATACGGAACAAGTAATTCAAGGTCAACTTAATGCCCATCTTAATGGCTTTCATTACAATGAAATCAAGGTAAATAGTCTCCAACTCTCTGCAGCAGGAGATGAACAAAAACACAGTTTGCAGCTAATTTTAGAAGGGAATCCCATTGCTGCCAACATGAATATCATCGGCAATTTCGACCGCACTTTACAACAATGGCAAGGCACGATTAGCCAACTTATGCTAAAAACGAAGTTTGGCCACATCCAAACAAATAAAAGTGTGGCTGTCACATACGACAACAAAACCACCCAAAGCACCATTGCCGCCCATTGCTGGATGCACAGCAACATAGATCTTTGTTTTCCGCAAACCTTTAATGTCGGCACTCATGGCGAAATACCTTTTGAAATCAAACGCTTTGATTTAGCATTTATCAATAAAATACTTGAAGACGATATCTTAAAAGGGCAGCTAAATAGTAAAGGAAAAGTAGCCTGGTCAACACAGGCACCACTATCTGCTGAAATACAAATCAGCGGCAATGCCTTATCTATAGCAAAAAAATTAGACTACCGTACTTTTAAGTTAGATATGCCCAAAGTCACGCTAAATGCCAACTTAGCAAATAACGATCTTGCCTTGAAAACAGAAGTTCATGTTCAGGAACAAGGCAAAATCAATGTCGATTTAAAATTACAGGATATTGTTAACACTCGTAAACTGAGCGGCACTTTTACAATTCCTCATCTTAATCCTGCAATTGTTAACCAACTTTTAGCGAACGGTGAAAAAGTCAGTGGGGAACTCAAAGCTAATCTCACATTAGGTGGAAACCTAAACGCACCAACACTGAACGGCGATATTCAACTTAAACAACTGAATGCTCAAATTCGGGCATTACCTTTCGATATTAAAAATAGCGAATTAGCGTTACATTTTGCCGGTACCAACTCCACGCTAAAAGGGTTTGTACAAACAGATGACAGTCGTTTAAATCTCAGCGGTGAAGCCCATTGGAAGAATATCAATGAATGGCGTACTCGTTTGAACGCGCAAGCAGAGAAATTTAAAGTAGACATCCCATCAATGGCGAAATTGACGATGAGTCCCAATATTGAAATCAGCGCCTCGCCAAAACTCTTAGAATTATCGGGAAATATTGAGATACCCAAAGCGCGAATCGCCATTGAAAGCTTGCCGGAGAGCGCTGTTGAAGTCAGTACTGACGAAGTCATTTTAGATGGTAAGACAAAAAGAACATTGCCCAAAAACATTCCGGCAGAAACACGAAGCGGCATGGCGGTAAAATCTAATCTGAAGATTCATATTGGAGATGATGTCAGTCTAAAGGCTTATGGGCTCAAAACCTATTTGCATGGCTTACTTAGCGTACGACAAGAAAAGGGAAACCTGGGTTTATACGGCGAAGTTAATCTTAAAAATGGGCGTTACACCTCCTTTGGACAAGATTTGATTATTCGCAAAGGGTTAATCAGTTTTGTCGGACAGCCTTCCCAACCATTCTTAAATATTGAAGCCATTCGCAACCCAGAAGCAATGGAGGACAATAGCGTTACTGCCGGCGTGAAAGTCACTGGATTAGCCGGCTCACCAAGCATTACTATTTTCTCCGAACCCGGCATGCCACAGGATCAGGCTTTAGCCTACATTCTCACCGGACGTTCTTTAGAAAACAGTGGCGATGCATCTTCAAGTGGTTCTGTGGGTGCTGCCCTATTAGGTATGGGGTTAGCTAAAACCGGGAATGTTGTAGGCGGCATTGGAAAAGCCTTCGGAATTAAAGATCTGAATCTCGGCACACAAGGTGTCGGCGACAGTTCTAAAGTGGTAGTGAGCGGCAATATCACGCCACGTTTACAAGTCAAATACGGTGTGGGTTTATTCGATGGCTTAGCTGAAGTTACCTTGCGTTATCGCTTGTTGCCACAACTTTATGTACAATCGGTGTCAGGCGTTAATCAAGCCTTTGATTTACTCTACCAGTTTGAATTTTAATCTATGAATAACGAAAATTTACTCAGTAAAGCCAATGAACTTCATGCGCAACGTGGCAAGGTGCGTGAAATTGCTGCCATTGATCTCGGCTCCAATAGCTTTCACATGATTATTGCCCGCATCGTAAATGGCACACTACAAGTGCTTTCCCGCCTTAAGCAAAAAGTACAGCTTGCCGAGGGGCTAGATGAGAACCAAGTGCTAAGTCCAGCCGCGATTGAACGTGGTGTCAACTGCTTAGCATTATTTGCAGAACGCTTACAGGGTTTTCCTGCTGAAAACGTCAATGTCGTAGGCACATATACCTTACGCCGTGCTGTGAACAATGAGGAATTTCTACGCCAAGCGGCAAAAGTCTTCCCTTACCCTATTCATATTATCAGTGGCAAAACGGAAGCAAAAACCATCTACGCAGGCGTTTGCCACACGCAACCTGAAATTGGTCGGAAATTTGTCATCGATATCGGTGGTGGTTCAACAGAAATGATCATCGGCGATAACTTTACCCCATTAATTTACGAAAGCCGCCACATGGGCTGTGTAAGTTTTGCAAAACAATTTTTTCCTCACGGTCAAATCAGTGAAGAAAACTTTCGCCGAGCAAAGCAAAGCGCTTTAAACAAAATTGAAGATCTCGCTTGGGAATACCGAAATTTGGGTTGGCAATCAGTACTTGGCTCGTCCGGTACGATTAAAACTGTCCATCAGGTTATTTGTGAAAACATTGATCCGAATGGCACTATTACTGCTGAACGATTGAATCAACTCATTCAACAAACCCTGCAATTTAGCCACTTTGATCAAATCCAACTTAGCGGATTAAACTATGAGCGTACAGATGTTTTTGTGCCTGGCCTGGCTATCTTAAGTGCAGTTTTTGAAAACTTTCACATTGAGAAAATGCGTTATTCCGATGGCGCACTGCGAGAAGGGGTAATGTATAGTTTAGAGCAAAACTTCCAAGTCAATAATATTCGTGAACGCACCGCACTTGGTCTGATGGAACAATTTAATATTGACCAGGCACAGGGTGAACGGGTATATCAAAGTGCATCGTTACTATTTGAGCAATACCAACATTGGCAAAACCGAGAAATGGTTGATGAAATAAAAGACGTTCTCTTGTGGGCGGCGCGTTTACATGAAGTAGGCATTGTCATCAATCACAGAAATCTACAAAAACACTCTGCTTATATTTTATACAATACTGAATTGCCGGGTTATGACAACGAACAACATCGTTTACTATCAACCTTAGTACGTTATCACTTGGGAAATTTCAAATTACCGGAAATGTTTAAATTTTCTCGTTATCACGAGCAAGATGTGCTGGTATTAATTCGCATTTTACGCTTAGCAATTATCCTCAATCGAGCCCGTCAAGCGACAGAAAAACCTCAAAAAATCATATTAAAAATCGACCGCACTTTGGTAGATTGGTACTTAACATTTGAAACGGATTATCTAAAAAATAACCCACTAGTGAAAAACGATTTGGCATTAGAACATCGTTTCTTGCAGACATTAGGCTTATCCTTATCAATTCATTAATTGATTTTTTTCTCCCATAAAAAATCCCCGCTATCATCAGCGGGGATTTTTATTCTTTCGTCCGACTACGCTTTAGGACCTGCAGCAATTAATGCTTTACCTTCAGCATTTGTTGCATATTTTTCGAAGTTCTTCACGAAACGACCGGCAAGATCTTTCGCTTTTGCTTCCCATTGTGCTTTGTCTGCGTAAGTGTCACGCGGATCTAAGATAGCTGGGTCAACACCTGGTAAAGCGTTAGGAATTGCCAAGTTGAAGATTGGTAATTCGCCCATTTCAGCTTTTTCGATAGAACCATCTAAGATAGCATCGATAATACCGCGAGTATCTTTAATAGAGATACGTTTACCTGTACCGTTCCAACCGGTGTTCACCAAGTAAGCTTCCGCACCTGACGCTTGCATCCGTTTAACTAATACTTCCGCATATTGAGTTGGGTGTAAAGTTAAGAATGCTGCACCAAAACAAGCTGAGAAAGTTGGGGTCGGTTCAGTGATACCACGTTCTGTACCCGCTAATTTTGCAGTAAAGCCTGATAAGAAGTAGTACTTAGTTTGTTCCGGTGTTAATTTAGAAACCGGTGGTAATACGCCGAATGCGTCTGCAGTTAAGAAAATTACTTTCGTTGCGTGGCCTGCACGGGAAACCGGTTTAACGATGTTATCGATGTGATAAATCGGATAAGACACACGCGTGTTTTCTGTTTTGGAACCGTCATCAAAGTCAACGGAACCATCTGCACGTACAACAACGTTTTCTAATAATGCATCACGACGGATTGCGCGATAAATGTCCGGTTCGTTTTCTTCAGAAAGGTGAATGGTTTTCGCGTAGCAACCACCTTCAAAGTTGAAGATACCCACATCGTCCCAACCATGTTCATCGTCACCGATTAATTGACGTTTCGGATCGGTAGAAAGGGTTGTTTTACCCGTACCGGATAAGCCGAAGAATACTGCAACATCGCCATCTTTACCCACATTAGCGGAACAGTGCATTGCACCCACGCCTTTAAGCGGTAGGAAGTAGTTCATCATGGAGAACATCCCTTTCTTCATTTCACCACCGTACCAAGTACCGCCGATTAATTGAACACGTTCAGTTAAGTTAAAGGCAACAAAGTTCTCTGAGTTCAAACCTTGTTCTTTCCAGTTCGGGTTGGTGCATTTAGAACCGTTCATCACCACGAAACCTGGTTTGAAATCTTTTAATTCAGCTTCTGTCGGACGAATAAACATGTTTTTCACGAAATGGGCTTGCCATGCTACTTCAGTCACGATACGTACCGCAATGCGGTCTTGTTCGCTAGCACCACAGAAACCATCAATCACAAAGAGACGTTTACCGGAAAGTTGTTTAGTCACAATGCCTTTCAAGCTCGCCCAAGTTTCTTGGGTCATTGGTTTGTTATCGTTTTTCGCTGCATCGGAATTCCACCAAACGGTGTCTTTTGTGGTGTCATCCAACACAATATATTTATCTTTAGGTGAGCGACCGGTAAAGATGCCGGTATCCACAGCCACTGCACCGGTTGTGGTCAACGTACCCTTTTCAAAACCTTCTAAGCCAGGTTTGGTTTCTTCTTCAAATAATTGTTCATAACTTGGGTTATAAACAACCTCTTTAATATCATGAATACCAATCGCTTCAAGTTCTTTAATTACTTTACTTAAGTCAGTCATAGATCACCTCTTTGTGTTAAAAATGGAAATTGATTCTATTTTATGAAAATTCCTACCTAAAAACTGTTATCTTGATCAAATATTTAAACATTACTTTCTTTTTTATTCGATTTTAAGGAGAATTCATCCGCCTTCTGGAAAACGCTAACCACTTTATCAAAATGCTCCAAAAGGTACCGCACTTTCAATGGGAACTTATGCTTTAACGCCCGCTCTAAGTTGCACAACAATTGAACGAGATAAAAGGAATCACATGAAATTACTCAAACTATTTTTACTTGCCACATTACTTTATATTCCTAGCATTCAAGCTACCGAAGCAACAGATTTAAATATCAAATACAGCTCTAATTATCTCATGCCTGCTTATGTACATTTTCACTCTGATGGCTTTGAATATACGATCAAAGCGAACATCAATATACCTTTGTACAAGATTCAGTTTATCTCTAAAGGTGCGCAAAGTAGCAACGTTTTTAACATGTTTAGCTACAAAGACACCCGTAATGAGAAACCTTATGCCGAAGCAAAAATTGCCAATCGAAAAATTGAATACGGCAAAATAAAAAATGGACTCCAAACTGAAGAGTTAACCTTACCAACCTATGATTTATTTACCGTAGCCTTCCAGCTAAGCTATTACGATAAGTTGCCAAATAGCTTCCAGATCACCAATGGTAAAAAACTTTATCCAATGGAAAACGTAGTGCTAAATACAACGAAAAAACAAGTGAAATACAACAAACAAGAGGTGACTGAAATCACTTATCAATTTAAAACCGGTGGCAAAGATATTGTGGTGAAAAAACACGAAGGAGAAAAATTCCCGCGCTTTATTTCCTACAGTCGGGACGGTGATGAGTACGAGCTTACTTTTAGCGATTTTGTCAAAAACTAAAATTTCAACAAAAAATAAGCCACCTTTGCAGGTGGCTTTTTGTTGCAAAAAGTGCGGTGAAAAAAACGAATGTTTTTCTGACCGCACTTTAACCTAATAATATTCGTATGAATTTTCAACAATAGTACTGCTAGGATTATTACGATTATCAAACTCTTCAATTCTCACCACATTACCATGGTTATCCAACGTGTTTTTCCAGATTTTTACGGAAGATACGCTACCATCACCAAATCCATAAGGTGGAAAATCTTCAAATTTGATTTTATTTCCATTGGTATCAAAAGTCGTCACTTCTCGCCCACCATATGCAAATTGCGTTTGTTCAACTAATTTACCATCAACATATTTGTTGACATATTTAAAAGGCTCGCCACCAAAAATCTCATTTCGAGTTTCCAGAATATTTCCATGCTCATCATAATGATGGCTATATTTGTTCATCCCATTTTCAAGTTTTTCGCAACCTTCTTCACAAGACTCATCTTCTGTTTTTTCAACGAGTAGCAACCCATTTTTGTCATAGGTATTTTCAGATATGATCCGTGTTGGGGAGCCTTCCATTTTCAATGTCTGAATAACTGTTAACGTATCATCCGAATTATTACGGTAATGATATTCGGTAAAAACATTGTCTCCTTCCTCAAAAGATTTGACCAAGCGCCCTTGTTCATCATAAATAAAGTGTAATACCTGTGTAAAACTCCCTAAAATCTCTTGTTTGGTTTTAAATCCCTGCGGATTAAAATAGGTAATCTCATGTTCATAAACCCTAGACCTATCACGTTCAATCAATTTCCTTTCCCATTTTTTAATCGGGCCCTTTAGATTTAATAAGGCTAAATCGTTTTTTGGAATAGCAAAAAGTACGGTGGAAAACAGGGTTAAAAGGCATCCTAATAAAATGTGTCGCATAGAAGATCCGCTAGGTAAAGTAACTAAAAAAAGTGCGGTGGAAAAAAACAAATGTTTTTCTGACCGCACTTTAATTCTAATCTTATTATTTTAATTGCTGTTCAATAATGCCGCCGCCAAGACAAACTTCATTCAAATAGAACACGGCAGATTGTCCCGGCGTGACCGCAATTTGCGGTTCATCAAAAATGACTTTAATGCTTTCGTCATCAATAGGTTCAATAATACAAGGCACATCCGTTTGGCGATAACGGGTTTTCACGGTACAACGCAACGGTTCACGAATCGGTTGACGATCGACCCAATGCAATTGTTGTGCAATTAAACCGGTAGAAAGTAAAGCCGAATGATCATGCCCTTGCGCTACAATCAATTCATTATTCACCAGATCTTTTTCCACCACATACCACGCTTCTTCACCAGCCCCTTTTACGCCACCAATGCCCAAGCCTTTGCGTTGCCCCAAGGTGTGATACATCAAACCATCATGGCGACCAATAATGTCACCCTCTACTGTACGAATGTTGCCCGGTTTTGCCGGCAAATAACGCGCTAAGAAATCCTTAAATTTACGCTCACCGATAAAACAAATACCGGTAGAATCCTTTTTCTTCGCCGTGATCAAGCCTAAATCTTCGGCAATCGCGCGTACAATCGGTTTTTCAATGTCACCAACAGGAAACAGACTTTGTCCCACTTGCTTACTACTCAATGTATATAAAAAATAGCTCTGATCTTTGTTGGCATCCAAACCGCGCAATAGCTCCGCTTGATTATCCGAACCACGACGACGTACATAATGGCCGGTAGCAATATAGTTAGCGCCCAAATCTTCCGCTGCATATTCCAAGAAAGCTTTAAATTTAATTTCTTTGTTACACAGAATATCCGGATTCGGAGTACGACCAGCCTTGTATTCGCTAAGGAAATGCTCAAACACATTATCCCAATATTCCGCCGCAAAATTGATTTTATGCAGCTTAATACCTAGCTTGTCACATACTGCCTGTGCATCAGCAAGATCCGCTGCGGCTGTACAATAATCGGTATCATCATCTTCTTCCCAGTTTTTCATAAAAAGGCCTTCCACTTGGTAGCCTTGCTGTTGAAGAATAAACGCAGAAACGGAGGAATCCACTCCGCCGGACATGCCACAAATCACTTTTTTCGTGGCATTTTGGGCAAGTTGTTCAGCGGAGAGTTTCGAGAAATGTTTTTCGTAGGTTTGTGATTTCATAGTTTAATAATAAACGTTCCACTAAATAAATAATCGTGCATTCTACCGTAAATCAAGTAAGAGTAAAAATGCCCGACAATTTCGGGCACTTTCATACAGGTTGTAGCCTGATCACTTCATTGCACGTCGAGAAGTCACCGTTTTCCCTCCAATCCCCCAGTTGTCCATATCGACCTCATCAATAACCACCACTGTCGTTTCAGGATTTTTGTTCAACACTTTCTGTAATAAATAGGTGACACCTTCAATTAACTCTGCTTTCTGTTTAGCTGTCGGCGCTTCTGCACCACCGGTAACTTTAATATTGACATACGGCATACTGTTCTCTCATCACAACGTTAAATAGAACTACTTCACTTCGTAAAACTGAGCTTTCTCTTTTTGCGCAAATTTTTGTTCATATTCTGCCTTCGCATTTTCATCGCCGGCATCCAATTTAGACTGCAAAGTGTCGCAAGGTTTATCGCAATCGCAGGCTTTGGCAATACCTAAAGACGATAAACCGCCACAACTGCCTTTCAGCGCTTGGCGTTTCACAATATAGCCCAATGCCATGGCTAAGATAATCAGAATAAAAATTCCGAAAGTTACTAAAAATAATTTCATAATCACTCCATAAATAGTCAAAAATTTCACCGCACTTTATGGCTAAAAACGCTATTAAAGTGCGGTCGTTTTTTGCGGTGTTTATTGTTCCAATAATTTTTTAAACTCAGTAGACATTTCTGTACGATAGCCCTTGCCGTCCTTAATAATCATAAAGATCGGCAATTTTTCCTGCTCAGCTACCGCTAAAGCTTTCTGCTCGCCTAATACAAATAAACCGGTGGAAAGTCCGTCAGCAGTCATAGAGCTTGGCGCTAATACGGTAATTGAGGCTAACGCGTGTTGAATCGGGTAGCCTGTTTTCGGATCAATTTCGTGGGAAAAACGCACACCATCTTGTTCAAAATAATTACGATAATCACCTGACGTTGCCATCGCCATATTATTTAATCCAATGACCTGTTGAGCAACTTGCTTGCCATCAAAGGTCGGACGTTCAATCGCGATTTGCCACAGTTTGTTTTCAGCATTTTTGCCTTTAGCACGAATTTCACCGCCAATTTCCACCATGTAGTTTTGCACATGAACACTTTCTAAATAATCTGCTACTTGATCAACCCCGAAACCTTTGGCGATAGAAGAAAGATCCACATAAAGCTGTGGTACGCTTTTTGCAAGGAAAAACTTACCGTGCTCTTCAGTAAGTGATAGCTTATCAATCCCCACCGAAGCTTGTCGTTCGTTAATTTGCGCTTGCGTTGGCTGTTTTTCCACGCGTTTTTCCGGCCCAAAGCCCCAAAGATTAACGACTGGCCCAACAGTCACATCCAACGCCCCTTGGGTCACTTGATTTAAGCGCATTGCTTCTTTAACCACAAGCGCAAAATCTGCCGAGATTTCAATCGGTGTATTCGTCTGTGTATTTTGATTAAAACGACTGATTTCAGAATCCTGGATGTAAGTGGACATTTTGGCGTTCACCGCTTTCAGAATCGATTCAATCTGTTCATGCACTTGTTTTGACGTGATAGAAACCTCATTGTTGGCAGAATATTTAATATGGTAAGTGGTTCCCATCGTTTTACCACTAAGGGAAACAAGTTCATTTTTAGCTACCAACGCTTGCTGAGTTTCAGCTTGTTGCGAGGTTGTTTTCTGATCACAAGCACTTAACGTGAATGCAATGGCGATACAGGTCAGCCCTCGAACGAGTAAATGAGAGATTTGCACAATACTTTCCTAACATTAAATGGATCACACGCAAATCAACTGTTGAAATTGATTTGCGTGTGATAAATCAAGGTGGAAAACACCGTAAAAATTGACCGCACTTTCGTCTTAAGTGCGGTCAATTTATGGTGTAACCTAAAAGGAATTAACCACCGAAGTCATCTAATAAGATGTTTTCGTCTTCAACACCGAGGTCTTTCAACATTTTGATTACCGCCGCATTCATCACCGGAGGTCCACACATATAGTATTCACAATCTTCAGGTGCTTCATGATTTTTCAAATAATTTTCATAAAGGACATTGTGAATAAAGCCTGTGTAGCCTGTCCAGTTATCTTCCGGTAATGCATCTGAAAGCGCTACATGCCATACGAAGTTATCGTTTTCAGCTTGTAATTGGTCAAAGTCTTCTTGATAGAAGATTTCACGTTTAGAACGTGCACCATACCAGAAAGACATTTTACGTTTAGAATGCAAACGTTTTAATTGGTCAAAGATATGGGAACGCATTGGCGCCATACCTGCACCACCACCAATAAAGACCATTTCGTTGTCGGTTTCTTTCGCGAAGAATTCACCAAACGGACCGGAAATCGTCACTTTATCACCCGGTTTTAATGACCAAATGTAAGAAGACATTTGTCCCGGAGGCGCATCCGGTTGACGTGGCGGAGGCGTTGCAATACGCACGTTCAGCATAATAATGCCTTTTTCTTCCGGATAAGATGCCATGGAGTAAGCACGGATAATATGCTCATCGACTTTGGACACATAACGCCACAAGTCATATTTATCCCAGTCCTCATGGTATTCTTTCGGAATATCGAAATCTTTATAGTAAACCGTATGTGGATCAGCTTCGATTTGGATATAACCACCGGCACGGAATGGTACCTCTTCCCCCTCAGGAATCGCTAATTTCAGCTCTTTGATAAAGGTGGCTTTGTTATCGTTAGAGATAACGGTACATTCCCATTTTTTCACACCGAAAATCTCTTCCGGTAATTCGATATCCATGTTGCCTTTCACGTTCACCTGGCAAGAAAGACGATAGCCTTCTTTCGCCTCACGTTTGGTAATGTGAGATAACTCTGTCGGTAAAATTTCACCGCCACCGCTTTTCACTTTTACCACACATTGACCACAGGAACCGCCACCACCACAGGCAGAAGACACGAAAATACCTTTGCTGGCAAGTGCACCGAGTAATTTTCCGCCTGCCGGTAACGTAATGGCTTTATTTGGATCATTATTAATTTGAATAGTAATGTCGCCTGAATCGACCAATTTAGATTTGGCAAATAGAATGATGGCGACAAGCACTAAAACGATAGCAGTAAAGGCTGCAACACCGAGTACAAGAATTGTTGTTTCGCTCATTTACGCCCTCCTTATAACTGAATACCGGAAAATGACATAAAGCCAAGAGCCATTAAGCCCGCTGAGATAAAGGTAATCCCTAAACCTTTCAAACCGGCAGGCACATCCGCATATTTCATTTTCTCAGTTAAACCGGCTAACGCAACGATTGCCAACATCCACCCCAAGCCAGCGCCAATACCGTACACGGCAGATTCTGCGAAGGTATATTCACGTTGAATCGCAAAGGATACACCACCGAAGATCGCACAGTTTACAGCAATAAGCGGAAGGAAAATCCCCAATGCGTTATACAGAGCCGGGAAGAATTTATCGAGCGTCATTTCAAGAATTTGAACGATACCCGCGATAATCCCGATAAACGTAATAAAACTTAAGAAGGATAAATCTACGCCTTCAACTAAGGCACCATCTTTTAACACATGTTCAAACACAAATTGGTTCGCCGGCACAGAAATGCCAAGCACAACTGTTACTGCAACCCCTAAGCCGAATGCCGTTGACACTTTTTTCGATACAGCAAGGAAAGTACACATCCCTAAGAAGAAAGAAAGCGCCATATTTTCAATGAAGATCGCCTTCACAAATAGGCTAATATAATGTTCCATTGATTATTTCTCCTGTTGCTCAGGTTTCCACGTTCTTAAGCCCCAAATGATAAAGCCGATAATAAAGAACGCACTTGGTGCAAGAAGGAACAAGCCGTTTGGTTGATACCAACCACCATCTTGAATGGTTTGGAATACTGGGAAACCAAGTAAACGACCAGAACCAATTAACTCGCGTAACGTTGCAACAATTAATAAAATTGCACCATAACCTAAACCGTTACCGATACCGTCAACAAAGCTCTCAAGCGGACGGGATTTCATCGCAAAAGCTTCTGCACGCCCCATCACGATACAGTTGGTAATAATCAAGCCCACGAATACAGAGAGCTGTTTAGATAAACCATAAGCAAAAGCTTTCAATACTTGGTCAACCAAAATTACCAAAGAAGCGATAATTGCCAGTTGTACAATGATACGAATACTATTTGGAATGTAATGGCGAATCATTGAAATAAACATACTGGAAAAACCGGTTACTAAACTTACCGCAATTGCCATAACGATCGCGGTTTGTAATTGAGTTGTTACCGCTAATGCAGAACAAATACCCAAAATTTGCAGCGCAATCGGATTATTTTTTACGATCGGATCAAGCAAAAGTGCTTTTAAATTGCTTTTTGCATCAGCCATTATCTTGCCCCCGCTTTAAATTTTGCTAAGAATGGACCAAAACCATTTTGACTAAACCAATAATCAAAAGAACCTTGCACACCATTTGAGGTTAAGGTTGCACCTGATAAGGCATCAACGCCGTGTTCTTTGTTAGAAGACGCATTTTTAGCAACACGAATAGCCACACGTTGATTATCATCAAACAGTTTCTTATCTACGAAAAGTGCTTGCCAACGCGGATTAGCGATTTCACCACCAAGACCAGCGGTTTCACCTTGATCATAGTAAGTAATGCCTTTGATGGTATTGGCATCTGGGGCAACCGCAACGAAACCGTACATTGTTGACCATAAACCGCGACCGTACATCGGCAATATGACTTGATTGACCTGACCTTGTTCATCTTTTACAAGGTAAACACGCGCTTGATTCGCTCGCACTTTAATCCCGGCTTTGTCTTGTTCCGCAGGAATGGCTTGGCTAAGTGCGGTCGATTTTACCGCTGTTTTTGGATCAAATTTTTCCACATCATCTTTTGATGCTTCAATAAAATCACCGCTTTGCAAATCCACTAAACGAGGTTCAATAAACTTGTTATAAGTGTCTTTAATGACAGAAGCATTATCTTCTTTCATTAGGCCGGCAACCGTTAAAATATTACGTTGAACGTCAAGTGCTTTTTGTTCATCTTGTTTTGATTTCAATGCAACTGCGGCACCGGAAACCACGATAGAACACACCAAACTTAGCAATACAACAACGGTAACTGTACCGCCAACGCTATCTTTATTAAATTTAGCCATTTGTTCTTGCTCTCCGACGTTTGATATTTGCTTGAACCACGATGTAGTCGAAAATTGGTGCAAACAAGTTTGCAAATAAGATCGCTAACATCATACCTTCCGGGTAAGCTGGGTTCACTGTACGAATTAATACTGCCATCACACCAATTAACGTGCCGTACCACCATTTACCGGTATTGGTAAATGAAGCAGAAACAGGGTCAGTTGCCATGAAGATCATACCAAGAGCAAAACCACCTAATACGAAGTGCCAATGCCAAGGCATAGAGAACATTGGGTTAGAATCAGAACCAATCAGGTTAAAGAGGGTTGCAGTACCAATCATACCGATCATCACACCCGCCATAATGCGCCAAGAAGCAATACGGGTGAATACAATGACGGCACCACCAATTAACAATGCGAGTGTTGAAACCTCACCCATTGAACCAGGAATATTACCAATGAACGCATCCATCCAAGTAATTGGCTCACCGGTTACCGCATGTTGCAATGCTGCTTGACCACCTTGTGACCATTGTGAAAGTGCGGTAGCGCCTGAGAAACCATCTGCCGCAGTCCATACTAAGTCACCGGAAATTTGTGCCGGATAAGCAAAGAACAAGAATGCACGACCAGCAAGTGCAGGGTTCATAAAGTTACGACCTACACCACCGAAGATTTCTTTTGCTACAACGATACCAAAGGTGATACCGAGTGCCGCTTGCCATAATGGCAATGTTGGCGGAACAATTAAGGCGAAAAGAATGGTTGAAACGAACATCCCTTCATTCACTTCGTGACCACGCACAACGGAGAACAATAATTCCCAAATTGTACAAACCGTGAATACCACTAAGTAAATTGGTAAGAAGAAGATCGCCCCTAATGCCATTTTTGAGCCCCAAGTTGCATTATTGGTTAAATCTAAACCTAGTGAACTTGCAAGGGCATAGTGCCAATCGTTAGCAATTAATTGATCTAAATTGCCTAATTGATTTAAGGCAGGGATCGCTTGGTTACCCACATTGTACATCCCATAGAAAATCGCTGGGAACAACGCAAGGAAAACCGTAATCATCATACGTTTTGAGTCTAACGCATCACGAACGTGTGTGTTTTTGTGCGTTACCGTACCTGGTGTATAAAGCAAGGTATAAATCGATTCAAAGATCGGATAAAGCTTGCTGTATTTACCGCCTGGTAAAAACGCGGGTTCCATTTTTTCAAAAAGATTTTTTAAACCCATTTTTAACCTTCCTTCTCAATCTTATCTAATACTTGACGCAAGATTGAACCGTATTCATATTTGCCCGGGCAAACGAAAGAACATAACGCTAAGTCTTCTTCGTCTAATTCAAGACAACCCAACGCTTGTGCGCCATCGGTATCGCCCACGATTAAATCACGTAATAATAATGTCGGTAAAATATCCAACGGCATCACACGCTCATAGCTACCAATTGGTACCATTGCACGTTCACCACCATTTTCTGCGGTAGTGAGGTTAAATAATTTCTTGCCGAAGTGACCAAGCACTGTACGGGTAATCGAATATTTATTCGGTTGTGGTGTAATCCAACCGAAGAACTCTTTCTCATTACCTTCTGCAATGACAGACACTTGTAATGCATAACGACCTAAATAATCATGCACACCTTTTGCCGCTTGACCGCAAAGCACAGAACCGGAAATCACGCGATTATTACCGTCTTTTAATTCATTTGCAGTTAATTGAGAGAGATTCGCACCGATGACTGTACGCACTAAACGTGGTGTTTTCACTTGCGGGCCGGCAAGAGAAATAATGCGTTCGACATTGAGCTCACCGGTTGTAAATAATTTACCGATAGCGATCACATCTTGATAGTTGATATACCAAACGATTTTATTGATGCCCACCGGATCAATAAAATGGATATGTGTACCACTTAACCCTGCCGGATGTGGCCCGGCGAATTCATCTACGATCACATTACTCGGATGTGATGCCGGAATTTTATTATCCGGCGCTTTACATAAGTGAATGTTGCCGTCATGTAAACGACTTAACACGGTTAAGCCATTGACGAAATCATTTTCGGACGCAGCAATAATAACCGCAGGATCTGCTGCGAGGGGATTGGTGTCCATCGCATTAACGAAAATGGATGAAGGCACGCTATCAATCGCCGGAACTTTGCTGAATGGACGGGTACGGAACGCTGTCCATAAACCGGATTCCTGTAAATTTTTACGCACTTGCTCCGCACTTAACGTGTTCAGTTCAGCTGTCTCGTATTTATCGAAAGAAAGCGCTTCATTGCCTTCCACTTTAATTACTACAGACTGTAATACACGTTTCTCGCCACGATGAATCGCGGTGATCGTGCCACTCGCCGGTGCGGTGAAAATCACACCAGGATTCTTTTTGTCTTCAAAAAGCACCTGACCTTTTTTCACTACATCACCTTCGCGAACCTTCATCGAAGGGCGCATTCCCACATACTCTTCACCCAGCAAAGCAACTTCAGTAACGGTATTCCCGTTATGGATTACCTGCTCCGGTTTTCCTGCAATAGGAAGATCCAAGCCTTTTTTAATCGTAATCATATTGTTTGCACTACTTTTGTTAGATTAAAAATACAGCAATAACCCTGAGGTTATTACCTCGTCTTGAGTGATGGTTGTTGAAATGATTAAAGAAGAAAACGACAAGATGCCGCTACGACTAAATAATCACTCTCCAACCGATAAAAATAAAACTCAAATTCTGTTTCAATTTTACGGACATTTGCCCCTAAAAACGTTAAATTTTTGCTAAAAAAATTGGCTCATTTTAACCAAATAATAACGTTCTTACCACTTTGAAAGCCGATTGTTTATGTATTTTTGTGAAAAACTTCACATTCTTTGCCAAAAATCAATTTTTAATTTCATAAGGTAATTACAAAGAGGTAGAGAACTTATTGCCCTACACCTGCACAATTAGGTGACTTTGGGAACTGCCGCCCCAATTTATCCCATTCTTGCTTGGTATAAAGATGCAATGCCAAAGCATGAATGCCATTTTTTAAGTCTTGAGAGAGTAATTGATAAATTTTTTGGTGACGAGCAACTTTGCTAATCCCCTCAAAGGCGTCACTTACCAATACAATTTTAAAATGCGAATCCGCACCACGCCCGGAGCTATGCATATGACTCTCGTTTTCAACCATAATAAAGTGCGGTTGAAATTCCTGGCATAATCGTTGTTCTAATGCTTGTTGTTTTGACATACTTCTTCCTTAAGGGATTTATTAAATGAGGAGACTATACAATTACTTGTAACTTTGTAAGAATAGCGCAAATTAATCAAACTTATGAGGATATTATGAAATTCAACATGAAAACCTTAATACTTGGCTCAGTCTTACTTTCAAGTGCATTATTGAGTGGTTGTCAAAGTGAGTCCAACACCTTACGTTTTACACCTGCTGCGCCACAAGCGAGCATGAATGTTAACCAATCCGCTGTTGTTTACGTCACCACTCGCGATATGCGCCAAGCCCCTGAAATTTCCAGTTATGTTGCCGATGGGAAACTTGTAAAATTATCGGCGATGCCAAGTGTCACCGAGCTATTCCAACAAGTTGAACAACAAAACCTTATCAGTAAAGGATTTCGCATCGGCACGGCAAATAATGCGAATGCAGCAGTCACCGTAAACGTGCAAGAGTTTTTTGCTAAAGTCAATCAAGGAAACTTACGCTACGATATCGATAGCAAAATCCAGTTAGCCATTCATGTGCAAGGCGCTAAAGGTCAATTCACCAAAAATATCGGGACAACACGTAGCCACTCGGGTGCATTCTCTGCTAAAAACTCAGAGATCCAAAAAGTGTTAGGTGAAACCTTTAATGACATCGTTCAATCTATCTATAAAGACCAAGAAGTCACGCAGGCAATTAATCAATACGCTAACTAAAAACACAGTAAAAGAACCACCGCACTTTCTAGCTTAGCTCAGAAAAGAGCGGTACAAAAACCAAGTGTTTTTAAGTCACAATCCCAAAGATAAAAATAACGCATAAATTTGATTCTGATTTATGCGTTATTTTTTGCTTTGCAAATACAAAATCAGAAAAAACAAAAGCCGCTAATTACTTAGCGGCTTTCTAGAATTTGGCTCCTCCTGCGGGACTCGAACCTGCGACATATGGATTAACAGTCCACCGTTCTACCGACTGAACTAAGGAGGAATAGTGGTGCCTCGAGGCGGAATCGAACCACCGACACGGGGATTTTCAATCCCCTGCTCTACCGACTGAGCTATCGAGGCAACTCATCAGTGGTGCGTATTAAACGTTTTTTTCAATTTCAAGTCAACATCTATTTTTAAAAAAGACGAAATAATTAACTTGTTTGCACATTTAACAAGCAAAACGTACATAACTGCTACATTTATCGAGAAAATTTTACTTCTCATACAAAGAAGAAAGCCCGCTTAATATTCATTACACGGGCAATAAATTTCACACAAGATTGCAATTAACGTCTAACTCGATAGTTCTTTTGCGCTTTATCGACTTTCACCAAATAATTTCGTGCCTGTGCGGATGGATGGCTAGTAGTCAAAATACGATACACTTGTTCCGGATAAAGTTGGTTAATTTTCATCATTGCCATCTCTTTATCATCGTTAAATACGCGCAATACCGCACCGGCACCACTGTTATACGCCGAAATCATGGCAAAGCGTTTCGATGTCGGGTTCGTAATACCATCTAAGTATTTATTTTGTAGCAACCATAAATAAGCCGCTCCGGCATCAATGTTTTTCTCAGGATCAAATAAATAATTTTTACTTGGTTGACCACTCATGCCTTTCATTTGGAACACATCTCGTCCTGCGGTGTGCGGCACTACTTGCATTAAGCCCATAGCGTTAGCATAGCTTATCGCATACGGGTTAAAGCTCGATTCCGTTTGCATAATACCCAGAATTAAACTTTCATCCAATCCATAATGACGTGCTACTTTACGCACAATCGGTAAATATTTTTGCGCCCGAACTTCCACGTGGTTAGCAATCATTGGAATTACCACAAATTGCACTTGATTACCATTTGATAAACGACGAGTTTGCAGTTTATTTTGAATTAAATACGTCGCAAAATTGCTTGCTGTAAACTGATCTGCAATAGAACCACCGCGATTATCGATCACCTGCCCGACCAAGAAGGGACGGGAACTAATCGGCACATCGCCGGAGGCAAATAAATCGATACCATTCGCATCAGAACCCATCAATAAAGTATGCACAATAGCATTATGTAAACGGTTCAAATCTGCCTGCGTTTCGATAGTAATCAAGCCCTCATCAAAACTTACATGGCTACGGGTGAAATAACGATCCGTATATTTTACATAGTCTTTACGGCTCGCCACCAATAGCTCATTCACCCCCCAAATACGATCGATATTATTGGCAAATTGTCCGGTTAAAATATCCAAGCCACGGGTATCTTTTGCAAAGGCTTCATCGTAATCCAATCCTCGATGGTGTGAACCGCCGCCACAAGCGTATAAAAAAGGGATAAGGGCTAAAATTAAATACTTCTTCATTTTTTATTTCGCTTCAGGAGGAGTATAACCTTCGATATGCACATCTTTCCCTTCAAAAAGAAAGCTCACCATTTCCTGTTCCAATAACTTACGATGATCCGCATTCATCATGTTTAATTTTTTCTCATTCACCAACATGGTTTGTTTTTTCATCCATTCTGCCCATGCTTGTTTACTAATAGAATCAAAAATACGTTTACCCAATTCGCCCGGATACAACTGAAAATCCAACCCTTCGGCTTCTTGTTTTAAACGTTCACAAAATACCATTCTTGCCATAATGATTCCTTACATATTGAGTTAATAAATTCTTCACGGGCGTTGCCAACCCGATTGGTTCAGGATGCTGCGGATCATACCAATATTTGACCGCACTTAATAGGTCTGATTGATATTCATCCGTCTTTTCCGGCACTTTTTTCCAAGGGGAACAATCCACATCCGTGGTCTCGGTTAAGCCGCCAACTTGCGCATAAATTGGATAAATATCTAAATGAAAATGGCTAAATGTATGACGAAATGCCGGCCACTCCTGATATTGCTTAATTCCGCTTGCGGCTAAATAGGCTAACAACGCCTGCTTTTCAGTAAATTGCGGAAAACAATACAATCCACCCCACAAACCGGTACTTTCCCGTTGTTCCAAGGCAATTTTGCCGTTTTGTTCTAACAACAAGAAATAACTTTCTCGTTCCGGTAGCGTTTTTTTCGGTTTTTTACCGGGATAAGCCTGCCAATTTTGTTCGGCATTTGCTCGACAGTCCTTTTTTAGCGGACAAAGATCGCATTTGGGCTTGGTTCGCGTACACACCATTGCACCAAGATCCATCATTGCCTGATTAAAATCCGCCACCTGTTCCGTTGGGGTTACCTGTGCGGTCAATTGCCACAAACGATCTTCCGTTTTCTTCTCGCCCGGCCAACCATCCACGGCAAAATAACGGGATAACACCCGCTTCACATTACCGTCCAGAATGGGATAAGGCGCATTCAAACAAGAAGATAACACTGCTCCTGCCGTACTTCTCCCCACACCGGGCAATGCCCAGACTTGTTCAAATTCTATCGGAAATATGCCGCCATATTGATCACGCATGATTTGCGCCGCTTTATGCAAATTTCGCGCCCGCGCGTAATAACCCAAGCCCGTCCACAAATGCAGCACCTCATCTAACGGCGCATCAGCAAGTGCGGTTAAATTAGGAAACATTTTAACAAAACGTTCAAAATACGGAATGACCGTTGCCACCTGCGTTTGCTGCAGCATTACTTCTGACAACCAAACGCCATACAAGGTTTTATTTTGTTGCCACGGCAAATTTTTCCGCCCGAACTTGGCATACCACGACAGTACGGCATGTGCAAAAGGCGAATGAGGAGATGATTGAGCGAGCATAAATCCTGATATATTCAATAAAAGTGCGGTCGCAAAAAACAACGTTTTTGAGCGTCAATTTTGCCGCCAATCTAAAGAGGTAAACAACTGAACTTAATTCAATTGCGCGTAAAATATTCGCTGTTTTTCAACCGCTTGATAACACAAAAACCGGCAAAGTTTATCACAAAGTACAATGCACCTTCAGCAAACTTCAAGAAACCCCTTCGGGTTTAACCGGGCTAAATTGCTAATGTATTGGAAACAGCCTATAATCAGCCGCTAAAATTTTACGCAGACAACCATTTTAACTTCAAAGAAGACATGTTAGAAACGCAATCAGAACATTCCATTCAACCAACTTTTGCCGACCAAAAACGCAAAACCGTTGAAGCTGCCGAGTTTACCGAAGACGGACGTTATAAACGCAAAGTACGCAGCTTCGTGTTACGCACCGGACGCTTAAGCGATTATCAAAAAAACGCTATGAACCAAAACTGGGCGGCACTCGGCTTAGACTATCAACCGCAGCCATTTGATTTTAATGCAATTTACGGCAACGACAATCCGGTCATTTTGGAAATTGGCTTCGGCATGGGCAGTTCACTTGTGGAAATGGCGGCACAAAATCCTGATAAAAATTACTTAGGCATTGAAGTGCATACACCGGGTGTAGGTGCTTGTATCGCTTATGCCGTAGAAAAAGGCGTTACCAATTTACGCGTGATTTGTCACGATGCCACTGAAATTCTGCGTGACAGCATTGCCGACCAAAGTCTCGGTGGGTTACAACTGTTTTTCCCGGATCCGTGGCACAAAGCGAGACATCATAAACGCCGTATCGTACAACCGCACTTTATCGACCGTTTATTAAATAAATTGCAGGCAGGTGCTTTCATTCACATGGCAACCGACTGGCAAAACTATGCGGAACACATGTTGGACGTGTTGCAACAATATCCGCAATTACGCAATACGTCAGACACAAACGACTACATCCCTCGCCCTGATTTTCGCCCGTTGACCAAATTTGAACAACGCGGTCACCGTCTTGGCCACGGCGTATGGGATCTGTATTTCATCAAGTCTTAATTTCATCCACCTCAATAGAAGGAAATCATCATGGCTATTAAACGTAACCAAAGACAACGCAAAAAAATGCATATTGCCGAATTCCAAGAATTAGGCTTTTTAGTGCAATGGCAATTTGCTGAAGGCACTTCCGTAGAACAAATCGACAGCACCGTTGACCGCTTCATTAGCGAAGTGATCCAACCAAATGGGTTAGCTTACGAAGGCAGCGGCTACTTACACTGGGAAGGTTTAGTGTGCTTAGAAAAAATCGGTAAATGCGATGCGTCTCACCAAGAATTAGTGAAAAACTGGTTAACGCAAAACGGCTTACAACAAGTGGAAGTTAGCGAATTATTTGATATTTGGTGGGATTACCCAACAAAATAATCACTGTTAAAAAATAGCTAAAAAACAGACCGCACTTTCCGCGCCCAGAAAGCGTAATAAAAAGTGCGGTCTTTTTTTATGTTGTTTACAAAACACGATGATCAATACTTCACGACATTCGCCTTAACTTGAATTTTCTCACCATTATCAAACAGCAACGTCAGCGGAAAATGTCCCCCAGCCTGTAAAGCCGTAGCAGAATCAAACACCATAATATGTAAACCACCCGGCTTCAGTTTTACGTTGCCTTTGGCAGGAATTTCAATGCCATCCGTGGTGATCATTTTGCCGTTTTGTGTGCCGTGCAAAACCAAATTTGCCGGCTGACTGCTCTGCACCATCGCAAGATTCACGGCTTCGTTACCGTCATTATGCAGTTCCATAAAAATAGCCGTTGGCTCCCCTGCCTGTTGGGTTGCAAAAATAATAGGATTGGTCACACTGATTTTTGCCAACGTGCCTAGAGGCAAAAGTGCGGTCATAAAAAACAACGTTTTAAAAATACGTCGCATCGTTTTCTCCTTTTTCATTTCTTATTGATTTCATCGGCATTGCCGATTGCCTTTAAAATATAGCAGAAAAATGCTATATTACCGCCCACTTTTTCATACCTATTTTATGCAATTCTAAAACCTCAATGGCAAATTATTACGACATTACACTCGCACTAGCCGGCGTCTGCCAAGCAGCGAAACTCGTACAACAACTGGCGTTAAATGGTGAAGCGGACTCAACGGCATTAGAAACCGGTTTAAACAGTTTGCTACAAACCGCACCGGATACGACATTGGATGTTTTTGGCGGCGAGCTAAACAACCTGAAATTGGGGTTAACCACACTTTGCGAACAGCTTAACGGCAGCGAGCCGGAACTAGGTCGTTATTGGCTCAGTCTGTTGGCATTAGCGGCAAAACTTAACAAAACGCCGGAAGCAAAACAAGAATTGGCACGCCGCATTCAATATTTACCCACACAGCTGGAACATTACCACTTACTCGACGAACAGATGCTGTCTAATTTTGCCGGCATTTATGTGGACGTTATCAGCCCGTTAGGTCGCCGAATTCAAGTGACCGGCGTCACCCAATATTTACAGCATTTAGGCACACAAAATCGTATTCGCGCCGCGTTATTAGCCGGCATCCGTTCCGCTATTTTGTGGCAACAAGTGGGCGGCACCAAATGGCAACTGCTGTTTTTCCGCCGCAAAATCGCCACTACGGCACAACACATTCTCTCTTCTCTTTAATATGGAGCTTTCATCTATGCAACTTAGCGCGCTAACCGCACTTTCCCCGATTGATGGTCGTTATCAAGATAAAACCGCCCGTTTACGTCATATTTTCAGCGAATTCGGTTTATTAAAATTCCGCGTTACGGTGGAAGTTCGTTGGTTACAAAAATTGGCAGCGACCGCACAAATCACTGAAGTTCCTTCTTTGTCAAAAGAAGCAAACGATTACCTTAACCAAATTGTCGCTAATTTTGCTATTGAAGATGCCGAGCGTATTAAAGAAATTGAAAGAACGACCAACCACGATGTGAAAGCGGTGGAATATTTCCTTAAAGAAAAAAGCGCAGCATTGCCTGAATTGGCGGCAATCAGCGAATTTATCCACTTTGCCTGCACGTCAGAAGACATCAACAACCTTTCCCACGCCTTAATGCTAAATACCGCGCGTGAAGAAGTTTTGTTGCCGGAGTGGCAAAATTTAATCGAAAAAATCACCGCACTTGCCGAGCAATATAAAACAATTCCATTGCTTTCCCGCACACACGGTCAACCGGCATCGCCAACCACCGTGGGCAAAGAAATGGCCAACGTGGTGTATCGTTTAAGACGCCAATATAAACAATTACAACACATTGATATTCTTGGCAAAATCAATGGCGCAGTCGGCAACTATAACGCCCATTTATCCGCTTACCCGAATATTGATTGGCATACCTTCAGCGAAGAATTCGTGACCTCTTTGGGCATTACATGGAACCCGTACACCACCCAAATCGAACCGCATGATTACATCGCCGAATTGTTCGATTGCGTAGCGCGTTTTAACACAATTGTGATCGACTTCGACCGCGACCTGTGGGGTTACATCGCATTAAATCACTTCAAACAACGTACTATCGCCGGAGAGATCGGCTCCTCCACTATGCCACACAAAGTCAACCCAATCGACTTCGAAAACTCCGAAGGTAACCTTGGTTTGGCAAATGCCGTGATGGCACACTTAGGCAGCAAATTACCGATTTCCCGTTGGCAACGCGACTTAACGGATTCCACCGTGTTGCGCAACCTTGGCGTAGGTCTAGGCTACTGCTTAATCGCTTATGCAGCGACACAAAAAGGCATCAGCAAATTAGAAGTGAATGAAGCCCATTTGCGTGAAGAATTGGATCAAAACTGGGAAGTGCTCGCTGAACCAATTCAAACCGTGATGCGTCGTTACGGCATTGAAAAACCGTACGAAAAACTGAAAGAACTCACCCGCGGAAAACGCGTAGATGCCAAAGCAATGTTTGATTTTATTGAAAAATTAGACATTCCGGCAGAAGAAAAAGCACGCTTGCAAAAACTTACACCGGCAAGCTATATCGGCGCGGCAGTGCAGTTAGTAGAAAAACTGTAACATCATTAAAAAAACGGTCGTATCAAATACGACCGTTTTTCTTTTTACGCTTTTCTCAGTCCAAAATTCACGGAAAAAAACGACCGCACTTTTCAGTCTTATGATCAAATCTAAATATTGATAATAATTTGCATTTATAGTCTCATCACCCTAGAATAGACACCGTTCAAATTTGCCATTTAGGCAAAATCTATTTGAATAAACATCTTTTAAAAGGAGCATTTATGAAACTTAACGCATTAAAACTAGCAACACTTACCACAGCATTGGCATTCTCTAGTGCCACTTTCGCTGACATCACCGTGTATAACGGTCAACACAAAGAAGCGGCGAAAGCGGTCACTGAAGCCTTTACCAAAGAAACCGGTATTAAAGTCACTTTAAACAGCGCTAAAAGCGAACAGCTTGCCGGCCAGTTAAAAGAAGAAGGGGACAAAACCCCGGCTGATGTATTCTATACCGAACAAGTCGCCTCCTTTGTTGGATTATCCGATGCAGATCTACTCGAACCACTCTCTGCTAACATCATTAAACAAACCCAATACAAAGGCGTACCGGTAGCACCGAAAAAAGATTGGATCGCCTTAAGCGGTCGTTCCCGTGTGGTGGTTTATGACAAAAATAAACTCTCCGAAAAAGACATGGAAAAATCCGTGTTAGATTACGCTACGCCGAAATGGAAAGATAAAATCGGTTATGTGCCGACTTCCGGTGCGTTCTTAGAACAAGTTGTAGCCATCACCAAACTAAAAGGCGAACAAGCGGCGTTAAACTGGTTAAAAGGCTTGAAAGAAAATGGCAAGCTCTATGCGAAAAACAGTGTGGCATTACAAGCTGTCGAAAATGGCGAAGTACCGGCTGCGTTAATTAACAACTATTATTGGTATGCCTTAGCAAAAGAAAAAGGCGAAGATAAATTGAACTCCCGTTTATATTTCATTCGTCACCAAGACCCTGGCGCATTAGTCACCTATTCCGGTGCCGCAGTGTTAAAAGGCTCCAAAAATAAAGAAGAAGCGAAAAAATTCGTCGAATTCTTAGCCAGTAAAAAAGGTCAAGAAGCGCTTGTGGCTGCCCGCGCAGAATACCCATTGCGCGCTGACGTGGTTTCTCCATTCAACATGGAACCTTACGCAAAACTAGAAGCGCCTGAAGTCACAGCAACAACCGGGCAAGACAAAGAAAAAGCCAATAAATTAATTGAGCAAGCAGGATTGAAATAATCGTATCACCACAGTATCTCTCAACGTGAGATACCGTGGGTGCAGTTAAAAATATAAAAAGCCACCTGAAAGTGCGGTCGTTTTTCAATGCGTTTTTCGGGTGGCTTTTTTATGGTGGAAAAATGGCTAAAAGAGAAAAAGTTTCCAATAAGATGGAAACTTTTTCGTTTTAGTCTTTCTTAATCGGAGAATTCGCATAAATCGGCAATGATGAACGAGAAACCCTAACATATGGGCATTTTTGTTTCATCTGGTGTTGAAATACTTCTGCTTTGCGTCTGCTATTGGTTTTCTCATAATTGGTGCCTAAAATCACTTCATCCACCACATTGCTTATATCAGCATAAGGTAAATAAATAGACTGACTCGTTTCGCAATATTTAATTTCTTCCGAGCCAATTTCTGCCATTTTTAGCACACGGAATTCTTCTTCATCACGGAAGGCAAAGTCTTTGAATAAATAGCGAATGTATTCCAAAACTTTTTTGTTTTGATCATTAATATTATCCCTCTCCTTGAAAAAATCTATGAGTTGCTGTAACGCTTTTTTAAGTTTTTTAATACGAAATTTATGCCATTGACTATTTTTACCTACAGGCTTCAAACGAACGCCAAATTCTGATTTACCTAACCATATTTTGCATTTTTCTTCGGCAATGTATTCATCTTTATATGCAATATAAGCAACTTGATAAAGTGGTAGGTTTTCATATTCCACATTAAAAGTATCTTCGCCTTTCAATTCAATTGAATTCTCGCCCTGATTTTTTATAAAACTACGGTAAGATGCCGAAATGTCCGGTTCTCTTAACCAATTTCCATTTTTATTAAATATCAAACAACAGCCTGAAGCCTCTACGCCATCTTCTTTGCCATATAAGCGAAATTGATTCAAATCATTCACTCGAGCTGAAAAACAGGCAAAAAAAGCATTGTGGGATGAGCAATCCACTTTATTTTCCAATTCCAAATCTTGTAACGATAACAATTCCAGTAACCCTTTTCCTTCAGAGGGATCATTCATATAGGTGGAGCTGCCAATCCTCATTTGACTAGGATCATCCTCATTAACAACACCAAACAGTTTGTTACACACAGTGGAAGACGTGTAATGCGCAAGTGGGATTGAACCCAGTTCAATCGGAGGAATATGTAAAACTGCTAAAACAGTAGAAATTGTTTCCTTTAGTTTTTTATCTAGGCTGTTATTCTCATTTGAAAATAAAATCTCATGTATCTCTTGCTTTTTCTTATTAAAATAAAGATTCCATTTACTTCTAAGAAAATAAATGTTTCTTAAATGGTTACAAATTATTTTTTCGATTCGATATCTTTCTTGCTCATCAGTCATCTGTTCGACTAGTTTGAGTTGCTCTTGGAGGTGCTCAATAGCTTGGGCAAATAAATTCTTCGCTTCCGTTATGTCTTTAACCTTCATTGCCTGCTCGAAATAACAACGGCCAAGCCAAAATTGAGCATCGATTTGCTCTTGAATTCGTGTTTGCTCTTCGGTCAGCTGTTTGGCAAGTTTAAGTTGCTCTTGGTGGTGCTCAATAGCTTGGGCAAA